>JBAUGH010000366.1:0-3792 GCA_049679565.1 Acidobacteriaceae bacterium | reverse complement strand
CTCCGGAGCTGATGACGCATCCGCTGCGCGAAGGCGCGAGTGGCGAAATCGGCACGAGCAATCTGGAGCCGGAGCGGCTCAAAGACCTGCTCGCCCGGGCGACGGTGATTGCGATGGGGCCGGGAATGGGGACGGAGCCGGAGGATTTTGTTCTCGGGCTCATCGAGAAGACTTCTCAGCCCCTCGTGCTCGATGCCGATGCGCTGAACATTCTGGCGAAGCATCCGGAGCGGATCGACGGGCGCGGCCGGACGGTGGTGCTGACGCCGCATCCCGGCGAGATGGCGCGGCTGGCGGGCATCAGCACGAAGGAAGTGCAGGCCAGGCGCGAGCCGCTGGCTCGGGAATTCGCCGCGAAGCATCATGTGACAGTCGTGTTAAAGGGCTGGCGAACACTGATCGCCCATCCCGATGGGCGCATCGCGATCAACACCACGGGCAATCCGGGGATGGCGAAGGGCGGCAGCGGCGACATCCTCACTGGCATTGTGGCCGCGCTGCTGGCGCAGCATCCCGGCCAGCCCGAAACGGCGGTGGAAGCGGCAGTCTACCTGCACGGGCTGGCGGCGGACTTCGCGCTGCGCGAGCAGGACGAGCACACGCTGCTGGCCACCGACACCGTCGGTCATCTTTTTCGCGCTTTTCTCTTTCGCCCGCAGGACGAAGCGGGATATGTTTGGTTGGAGGGGCTTCCACGCTCTTCGGCGAGGGCACGATGATCATGACGCCGGATGTGAAGGTGCACCAGTTCGACAGCCACAGTGCCCAGGAAACCATCGCAGTCGGCCGCCGGATCGCGGAGCTGCTGGCGCCGCCGCGATTCCTGATCCTGCGCGGCGATCTGGGCGCGGGCAAGACCACGCTGGTGAAAGGCATTGCCGAAGCGCTGGACGCGGCCGATCCCGACGAAGTGACCAGCCCCACGTTCACCCTGATTCATGAGTACGAAGGAACGCGGTCCGTCGATGGGCGGAAGGAGCCGGTGAATCTCTATCACCTGGATCTCTACCGCATCCAGAACGAGCGGCAGCTCGACTCGCTGGGTCTCGAAGAGCTGAGCGCGCCCGATGCAATCGTGCTGGTGGAGTGGGGCGAGAAATTCCCCAGCGTGGTGAAACGCAGCCAGGGCGAGATCGAGATGCGGGCGACGGGCGGCGATTCGCGCAGCATTACGCTGACGCTGAAGGACTGAAGTACAGTCGACAGTGGCCCGTGCACAGTGGTCAGGACTGTCATCCCGGAGCATCGCTCCGCCGGCTCACCCAACGCGCACGAGGAGATACGCTTGTCGATCTGGCGCTGAAAAGCAGAATTGCCTCGCGATACTCCTCACTTTGGCGGCGGCGTGAAGTGCGTATCGGTCAGGCGAAAGATTTCCAGGAGAGCCCCGGGCAGATTGGCCGCATCGTACGTCCGCTTCTCTGTGCCATGGTTCGTTGCGATCTCTACCTGCACTTTGTGATTGCGGGGCGGGACGAGGCCGTGATCATCGGGCAATATCGCGATGAGAGATTTGACCTTCGCAAGGGAGTCAGGAGAAAGCGGAGCGCCTGGACCCCACCCTTGAAATTCACCCGCGAAAAGGGAGCCTGAATAGCCGCCGCCCGACGGGGTCCCGTCTGTCGCAAGGCGCACGCTCCACGTATCGACGCGGGAACCGGAGGGATCGTTTGAATGTCTTTCGCTTTCAGGAAGTGGCTCTTGGCGGAAAACGGTGATTTCGAAGAGCAAGGGGTGCTCGACACCAAAATCGACCGGCAACGCGGAGAGTTCGGTCAGGTCTCGCGGGTCCACGGCAGGACCAGGTTCCAGCGGCCTAACCGTCGAAAAAGAGGGAGGGACAATTGCAGGTCTTTGAGATGCCTGCGGCCGGGAGTTAGTGGGAACGGCAACACTCAATGCGGCCAGCATGGCGAGCAGGATTTGCCGCGGGAACATAATTTCGCTCCTCCAGTGAGTTGCTCATTGAACCACACGCTGGACACGGCAGCCATCGCTCACGAACCGCGCCACGGATAAGCATGGTACGTTGAACCGCTGCGAAGAGGAAATGCCACTTTTGGTCTGATTGATTTCATTGCGAATGCATTCTGTCCGGGATACCGGCTATCCGGAACATTCGCGCGGAACCGGGCATCGCCGGGGCCGGTTTGCGGCGGCTCCCGGCGGTTTAGAAGTGATGAATCTGTTCCGGCTGCGTGGTTTCGACCGGACGGGTGGCTTCGCGTTCGAGGGAGCGGCTGACGAGGTCGCGTGAGCCGAGTCCGACGGCCAGAGCGAGCGCCAGCACGATGCCTCCAAAGAGAATGCCGAAGCCCAGCTCCACGATTTCTCCACCCAGCGCGAGGTGGTCGAGGACCATGGCGCCGGTGAGGACGAGGACCATCCAGCGAACGCCGATGCTGAGCAGGCGCGCATAGCTGAGGTTGAGGTTGACGCCGGCCACCAGCACGCTGCGGGAAACGTAGCGGGCGAGCACGTTGCCGGCCAGCAGGAGAATGGCAGCGCCGATGATGCGGGGGACGTAGCCGAGGATCCAGCCGGAGACGACATTCTCCGAGCTGCCGGCCTCGAAGGCGGAGATGCCAACCACGACGCCAGCGGTGAGGAAGCACCAGAAGACGATGCGGCCGACCAGCTCCGAGGGCCTGAGGCGCGGGGACCATTCGGCAATGGCGTTGGCGCCGCGGCCCATGCGCTCGTCGAAGCCGAGGGCCCCGAGGATTTTGCGCACGATCCAGGCGATGATCCATCCGATGAAGAGGAAGAGCAGGAAGGCGACGATGAACGCGAGAATGCCGGGGAGCAGGCGGGCGAGGCTCTCCATTGCGCGTCCCATCGATGCCTGCAGCGATTGCTTCACGTGATCCCACATAAACATCTCCTTCCCAAATTGCTACGGGTTGAAGCGATCCGGCCATCTCCAGCGGGACAGCAGGTAGGGCTTTTTTTCTTCCCAGGCACGAGCCATTTGTTCGAGGCGCTGCTCGGCGGCCGCGCCGGTAAGCGGGGCGACGGCCCGCACCCAGGACGCGACCCATCCCAGATAGAGGGGAGTGAGCGCGCCGAGCAGATGGGCGCGGCTGATGGTGCGCAGCCGGTAAGCCAGCGCAAAGTCGTAGACGATCGAGGCCCAGAGCTCGTCGGGCATCTGGAAGTGCTCGACGGGCAGGCGGGTGAGGCGGCGGACTTCGAGCAGGGTGTTGGGAGGCAGGACGAGCTGCCACAGTTCGCCGAGGTTGCGCGAGCCGAGGAGGAACGAGTCGAGCATGGGCTGGGCATCGGGTAGGGCGCCCTCGGGTGGTTCGGTGGGGGCGTTGCCCCAGACAGGGACGGCCTGGGATCCGCGGATGCGCTGCCACTGGGGCGCGTAAAAGTCCATCTCGTGAAAGAGCGAGCCGACGATCTGAGCGAGGACCGCGCTGAGATCGAGGCCGCCGGCCGCCACCTGGTGCCGGGCATCGAGGTGGACCTGCCCAATGGCGGCCTGGGGGTACTGGGTGGCGGTGGTGGTGACCGGCCAGAGCAGCGAATCTCCCGCGGCGTGGTAGCCGGGCTCGTGCTGCGCCATGCGCGCGCACAGATTGCCGGAGACGGCAAAGTCGAAGGCGATGGGGTAGCGCAGCCGTTTACCGTAGAGCGCGCGACTGAGGGGCGAGAGAATGCCGGTATTAATGAGGCCGTCGTACTTGCCCATGGAGTAGAGGGGCATGATGAGTCCGCATTGCCGGTCGAGGGCGGCATAGGCGAATAACTGGATGGCGTGGGCGTTGAGGGCGGCGAGGTCGGGGC
>JBAUGH010000365.1:0-1866 GCA_049679565.1 Acidobacteriaceae bacterium | reverse complement strand
GCAGGAGCGGCGGACGAGGAAGAAGCCGCTCATGGGATCGTGTGCGCGGATAGAGGAACGCTGGACGGGCAGGGTCATCCACACGGCGATTCTGGAGATGAGGGCGCGGGCGGGCTTCCAGCCGACCAGGTCGCCGCCGGCGGTGTAGCGGCTGCCGACTACCAGATCGGCTCCCGCATCGACCGCGGCCCACAACTCGGGCAGCAGCTCCGGGGGGTGCTGGAGGTCGGCGTCCATGACGGCCAGGAAAGGGGCAGCGCTCTCCTCCCATCCGCGGACGACCGCGCCTGCCAGACCGCGCTCGCCGCAGCGAACCACCAGCCGGATGCGCGGATCCTCGCGGGCGAGCGCAGCGACAATTTCCTCGGTCCCGTCGCGGCTGTCGTCGTCCACTACAATCACTTCATAGGGTGAGTTGCAGCGGTCCAGCGCGGTGCGCGCGCGTTCCAGCAGAATGCGGATATTTTTGGCTTCGCGGAGAGTAGGAATGACAAGCGCCAGCACCGGGGGGTGCGCTGCGCCGCGCCTGGTCGCCTTATTCCGGCCAACTGCAGGAGCTGGGGGCTTCGTGGGACTCCGATGCATGCTCTCGTGGGAGAGACGCGAATCCATTTGAAAAGTTTCGGACACTACAAAAACTTCATCTCGTTGTTTCTCGTCACCGCGGGATCGATGGTCATCGCAGGATACCACCCCGGAGTCGAAGACGACGCGGTCTACCTGTCGGCCATCCAGCGGCGTCTCGAACCTGGACTCTATCCGCACGACGCGCGCTTCTTCACTCTCCAGATGCAGGCCAGCGTTTTCGACCGGCTGATGGCCGTCCTGGTCCGCGTCACCCACCTGCCGGTGCCCGTGATGGAACTGGCGGTTCAATGTCTGACTGCCTTCTTCTTCCTGTGGGGTTGTCTGGCGATTGCGCGGCGCTGCTTCCTGTCGGAGGCGGGCCGATGGGCGGCGGTTGCCCTGGTGGGCGTGCTGTTCACCATGCCGGTCGCAGGCACCGCCCTGTTCATCTTCGATCCCTACCTGCACCCGCGCGCCATCGCCACGGCATTGGTCCTCGCCACCATTCTGGCGGTTCTCGACCACCGTCCGGCGCTGGTGTCGGTGTTGATGGCGGCCGCGGTGGTCATGCATCCGATTATGGGAGTCCTGGGGGCTTCCTATTGCGCGATCCTCTGGTTCGCCGGTTGCGTCTGGTTCTCGGGAAGCGGCGGCACGCGATTCTCCCGGCCACGCCAAAGCTCGGTGATGGCCGCTGTCGCGTTCGGCTTCGCTCCATCCTGGATCTTCGAGGGTCCTTCCTCGGCCTGGATGAAGGCGCTCGACACACGCAACTACTACTTTCTGGGACGGTGGACATGGTATGAGTGGCTGGGCGCCATCGGCCCCATCCTGATTCTGTGGGCCATCGCGCGGTACGCGCGCCGGAGGGATCGCCCCGCGATGGCCAGCCTGGCCGGATGCGGAGCCGTATTTGCTGTCTTCCAGCTCGCGGTGGCGTGCATCGTGCTGCTCACCCCGGCCCTCATCCGGCTGATGCCGATGCAGCCGATGCGCTACCTGCACCTGGTGTACATCCTGATGGCGATCCTGGGGGGCGGGTTGATCGGCGAGCACCTGCTGCGCCGATCGCTGTGGCGCTGGATGGTGCTCTTTCTGCCGCTCACGGCGGGGATGTACGTCGCTCAGCGGTCGCTCTTTCCGGGCACGCGCAATCTGGAGCTGCCAGGTCTTGCGCCGCGCAATCCCTGGCTCGAGGCTTTTGCCTGGGTGCGCGGCAACACTCCGGTGGATGCGTACTTCGCGCTCGATCCCTACTACATGCAGCTGCCGGACGAGGATTACCATTCATTCCGGGCT
>JBAUGH010000364.1:0-2939 GCA_049679565.1 Acidobacteriaceae bacterium | reverse complement strand
CCATGATGGTATCGCCCACATGGATGTCGGAGATTTTTGCCAGCTCGCGATCCTTGCGGATGCGGGTATTGGGGCCGGTCTGGACGGTATAGGTCTGGCCCTGCTCATTTTTGATGGTGAGGTCGTTGCCGGAGATCGCGGTGACGGTGCCCGCCGTTCCGCTGCCGGGCATGCCCATGCCGCCCCCTCCTCCATAACCACGCCCCCGGCCAGCCTGGGGCGGCTGATCCTGGGCGAAGAGCTGCGGGGCCGAGAGCGAGGGCAGGGCGACTGCGGCGGCAAGCGATACGCTCAAGGCAAATCCAGCAAAACGGGAACGGAGCAGGGGCATCGTCATCGACCTCAGAGTCGTCAGGAACCGTCCTGAATCTGCCCGAATAGACGCGGAATTGGACGGAAAGACGCGGATTGACGGCAACCAGGCGCGAGCGCGGAAGGGGTGCGCCGAGGAATTTTCTAAACTTACATCAAATTCAGGGTGGGAGGGCGCGATGCTGGCAGGTTTTGCGGTTGTTCCTCTGGGAGTGGCGGACGGGGTGAAGGAACTGGTGGCCGAAGCGCTGAAAATTGTGGACGCTTCCGGGCTGGACTACGAGCTGGGCGCGATGGGCACGACGGTCGAGGGCGAGCGGGAACAAGTGATGGAAGTGATCCTGGCCTGCCACGAGCGCGTGCTGGAACTGGCGCCGCGGGTGCTGACGAATATCACGCTGGATGAGCGGCGCGGGGCGACGGGCAGGCTGGAGGGCAAGGTGCGGGATGTGGAGGAAATCCTGGGGAAGCGGCTGCGGCGCAAATCCGGAGCGCCGCCGGGAGGGGCGGCGAAAAAGTGAAACTATGGTGAAGATTCGCGCATCCCATTTTCGGTCTGCGGTCCAGCAGTGGTACCCTGACTTCCCTTAGCTCTCCAGCACAATACGAACCCGGGATGGGGCAATGAGCGTTATCACTCATGCAGTTCTCGCTGAAGAATTCTGTCGCGTGCGGAGCCAGAGCCTGGCGCTGTGCGCTCCGCTGACTTCGGAAGACATGATGGTGCAGTCCTGCTCGGACGCCAGTCCGGCGAAGTGGCATCTGGCGCATACCACCTGGTTCTTTGAAACGTTTGTGCTGCGGGAATTCGTGCCCGGATACCGCCCGTTCCATCCTGATTTCATCTGGCTGTTCAACTCCTATTACAACGCGGTGTCGGCGCAACCGGAGAAGAAGCTGCGGGCGTCATTTTCGCGCCCGGCGGCGGAGGATATCCTGGCGTACCGGCATCACGTGGATGCGGCGATGGAGGATTTCGCCGCGGGCGATGTGCCGGAGGCGGCGCGAGAACGGATCGTGCTGGGTCTGAACCACGAACAGCAGCACCAGGAACTGCTGATCACGGATGTGAAGCATGCGTTCTGGTCGAATCCGCTGCATCCGGTGTACGCGCCGGGGGCGCTGGTGGCGGGCGCGGATGTGGCAACTCCGCTGCAGTGGATGGGATTTGAAGGCGGGCTGGTCGAGATTGGCTACGCGCCACCCCCGGGCGAGAGAACGGGACTGGAGTTCTGCTTCGACAACGAGACGCCGCGGCACAGGGTTTATCTGCAGCCGTTTCGGCTGGCATCGCGTCTGGTGACGTGCGCGGAGTATCTGGAATTCATGAACGACCTGGGATACGAGCGTCCCGAGCTGTGGCTGTCGGAGGGCTGGGCGACGGTGCTGAGCGAGAAGTGGGAAGCCCCGCTGTACTGGCGACGGAATGCCGAGACGGCGAACCGGGAAGTGTTCACTCTGCGGGGACTGGTTCCCCTGGAGAGTTTGCTGACGACCCCGGTTTGTCACATCAGTTATTTCGAAGCGGATGCTTTTGCGCGATGGGCGGGGAAGCGCCTGCCGACGGAAGCAGAGTGGGAGACGGCGGCCGCCGATGCGCCCCAGGGCGGCAATCTGCTGGAAAAACAGAATTATCATCCGCTGGCGGCGCCGGGCGCATCCCAGAGGGAACAGCTTTTCGGCGACGTGTGGGAGTGGACGGCCAGCGCGTATCTGGGGTATCCGGGGTACCGGCCGCTGCCTGGCGCGCTCGGAGAGTACAACGGCAAATTCATGTCCAACCAGATGGTGCTTCGGGGAGGGTCGGTCGCGACGCCGGGGTCGCATATCCGGAGCACGTATCGCAACTTCTTCCCGCCCGCGACGCGCTGGCAGTTCTCCGGCGTTCGTCTGGCCGAAC
The DNA here is from genome assembly GCA_049679565.1 of Acidobacteriaceae bacterium. Lineage (GTDB taxonomy): Bacteria > Acidobacteriota > Terriglobia > Terriglobales > Acidobacteriaceae > Palsa-343. The sequence goes on along the minus strand of JBAUGH010000364.1, from coordinate 727 downwards.
ACTGATCCGAATTCTTATCCGCGGAGGCTCGCGTTCCCATGCACGTTCTGTCGTCGATTCCCTGTTTGCCTGAGGCGGCGACCACGCCGATGGGCGCCGAGGTTTACCGCGGGCTGACCGCGTTCCCCAAGCGGCTGTCGCCGTGGCTGTTCTACGACCAGCGGGGATCGGAGTTGTTCGAGGCCATCACAGAATTGCCGGAGTATTACCTGACCCGGACGGAACGGGCGATTTTTGCCGGGCACGCCGACGCGATTGTGGAAGCGGCGGGGGCGAAGCGGCTGGCAATTCTGGAGCTGGGCGCGGGCACGGCGGCGAAGACCGGGCTGCTGCTGGCTGCTGCGGTACGGAAACAGGGCAACGTCGCGTATTCCCCGATTGATATTTCGGCGTCGGCGCTCGCGTCCGCGCAGGAGCGGATTGGGGCGGAGATGCCGGAGGTGAGCGTGCAACCGATCCTCGGCGACTACACGCGGGAGCTGGAGGAACTGCCGATGCCGGCATGCCGGCGGCTGGTGCTCTATATCGGATCGAGCATCGGAAACTTCGATCCGCCGGAAGCGACGGGTCTTCTGCGGCGGCTGCGGCGGCGGCTGGCGACGGGGGATTGGCTGCTGCTGGGCGTGGACCATGTGAAGGATCGGGCGACGCTGCTGCGCGCCTACAACGACGCGGCGGGGGTAACGGCTGACTTCAATCGCAATATCCTGGATCGGATCAAGCGGGA
>JBAUGH010000363.1:0-5996 GCA_049679565.1 Acidobacteriaceae bacterium | reverse complement strand
TCCACGCTGGAGTGTGCGCGGCTGGTGTGCGTCCAAGAGGCCAAAACTGACAACCTGGACTTCCCTCTGCTGAAAGTTCTAAGCGGCGGGGACACTGTGAGCGCAGCGAGCATGAGGGAAAATGCGCGGCAGATTAAGCCCACGTGGAAGCTGTTTCTCACCACCAATGAGCAGCCCGTCTTTCCTGCTGATGCTGCGTTCCGTGGCCGCGTTCATTTGGTGCCTTTCCGTGCTGACTTCAGCGAAGCACCGGAGACAACCATTGACTCCACCTTGCGCGGGGAGCTGCCGGGGATTCTTGCTGAGCTGATTACGCTGTGTCCGTCAGTTATTCGGGACGGGCTGAGGCCACCAGCGGCAGTGAGACTGTCAACGGATGAACTGTTTGCTGAGCTGGACGTAGCAGCCCGGTTTCAAACTGACTGCCTCTTGTCCGCACCAGATGATGCCGTCGCTGTTTCTGACGTGAGCACGGCGGCAATCGTGTGGGCGCAGCGGGAGGGCTTGGACACGGATGTGCGGAGTGTCATGGGTGAATTGAGGAAGCGGTTTGGAAAGCGGTACGCATTCCGCAAGGTTGAGGGCAAGAGCGTCCGGGTGTTCACGGGCGTGCGGCTCTTGGACTCACTCCCGACTCGCCACTCCGGCGTCACTGTCCACACTGCCTGAGCGCAAGCCTGAGCCGACACACAGGACACACGGGTTTTAACTTATCGGGTTGACCCTTTCAGAAAATAACTGAGGGGTGGGACGGATAAGGGGAAACACGTGTGTCCCATGTGTCTCTTGAGGGGCGAAAATGCTTGCGAAAAATGACCCCTTGGCGCATACTTTCCAGCAGCGGGAGATTTGCTGTAACTGATTGATTCTAAAAATGGTCGGGGAGAGAGGATTCGAACCTCCGACCCCCTGGTCCCGAACCAGGTGCTCTACCAGGCTGAGCCACTCCCCGACAATGCGCGCTTTAGGCGCGGCGCTGCTCCAGTTTACCCGACTCGGGAGCGGGCATCAAACGACAGCGTCCGGAGCGTCGCTGAGTTGGCCGCGGGAGAACGAGTACCGCCGTAATTCCCCAAACCGGACAGGCTCTACCACGACCGGATCATTGCCGATATCCCTAATGTGCCATCAATCTAAGAAGAGTCAGTTTCAGGGGCCATCGGTCGGGCTATACGCCAGGAGCAACCTACGGCGGCGAGCGGCATTGAGAGCCGGCTGCCGTCGCAGAGAGGAGACAGCATGAACGGTCCCAGGCTTTTGAGGAATTTGCTCCACGACGAGTCCGGCCAGGACATTATCGAATACGCTCTGATCGGCGCGGTTCTGGCAATGGCCATCGTGGTATCGATGAAAAGCGTGCAGACGTCGATCGCCAACGTCTTCAGCAACGTCACCAGCAACTTTTAGTTCCTCGTGCCGCATCGGGCGCTTTCCTCGCGGTGAAGAGCCCTCTTTCCCCAGGCTGCCTCACTTCCCTGTTCCCCCTTTGCTCGCCAGAATAGGATGGGTTCGAGGGCGCGAAGGTGTGCGCCGCACCGGGCTCGTTTCCCTGTGATTTCCCGCGACAATCTCGATTTTTCCGCGATTCGCGTGCTCGATGGCGCCATGGCCACCGAGCTGGAGCTGCGCGGCTGCGATCTCTCCGGACCTCTGTGGTCGGCGCGAGTGCTGGAGGAGTCGCCGGAGACCATAGCGGCCGTGCACCTCGATTCCCTGCGCAGCGGCGCCGACTGTATCGAGACCGCCAGCTATCAGGTGTCCGCGCTCGGTTACCGGGCTGTGGGCCTGCAGGGCGAAGCGGCGGACCGGGCGGCGGGGCGGGCGCTGCAGCAGTCCGTGGAAATTGCCTGCGCAGTGCGCGACGCCTGGGCGCGGGAGAGCAGCCGGCGGGCGTGGGTGGCGGCGTCGCTCGGACCCTACGGCGCCGCGCTTCACAATGGCGCGGAATATCACGGGCACTACGCGGTGAGCTTCGACGCGCTGGTAGGGTTCCACGCCGAGCGGCTGGCGATTGCGGCCGCAACAGGCGCCGATCTGGTGGCGATGGAAACGATTCCCTCTCTCAAAGAGGCAGAAGCGATCCTGCGCGCTCTGGAAAAGGCGCCGGAGGTACCCGCGTGGCTCTCGTTCACCTGCCGGGATGCGCAACACGTGGCGCACGGCGAGCCGCTGCGGGACTGCGCCGACGCGGTCGCAGGCTCCCCCCAGGTGGTGGCGATTGGGATCAACTGCACGGCGCCCGAGCTGGCAGAGACGCTGATCGGGGAAGCGCTCCGGGGAGCGGCCTCGCGAAAGCCGGTGATCGTCTACCCCAATTCCGGGGAGACGTGGGATGCGGTTCGCCGCACGTGGCAGGGGCACTCCGACCCGCGGGATTATGGAGTGCTGGCGGAGCGGTGGTTCGCCGCCGGGGCGCAGGCTGTGGGTGGCTGCTGCCGCACCGGTCCGGCGCATATTGCCGCGGTGGCGGCTGCCGCCGCGAAAAGACAATCCGGCGTAGTATCCTGAAGGAACGCGCCCGTAGCTCAGCTGGATAGAGCGGATGCCTCCGGAGCATCAGGTCGGGAGTTCGAATCTCTCCGGGCGCACCATCCTTTCCTGTTGCTTCCCTTCCCAGTCGGAAGAATTGGCCGCCCTTCGGCGGCCCCGCGCGGGTGCAATTCGCGCCGTTCCCGCTTATGGCGGACCCGATAAGACGACCCTCTTTATCTGCGGACGAAGTTCCCGACAGTGCCAGGTCGGACCGGCAGTTATGCCAGCCGCGGAGTGAGGCTGATAACTCAGAATCCGAAGCGTGCGGAGGTCACATGACTACAGTCATGTACGTTTGCCATCAAACCGCCTGCCGGTAATCCCCATTATGCAGCGTTCGCGATGCATTTTGCCCGCGTATTCACGGCGGCTGCGGGGATAGGTTACTTCTGCCGGGAGAGATTGTCCGAGCTAAGTCGTGTGGATATCGACTATCCTGCTTCGATTAGTTACGACAGTGATGAATAGCGGGACATCCCCAGTTCGAGATCGGAATTCGGTTACGTTCGTACACCAAAAGAGCCATTCGAACGTGGTGTGAACCGACTTACAATAGGCGAGCATTTCACTGGAGACATCCTATGCTGCGCGTTGCGGGCCGTGCGTGGGCTTCCCGATGTGCCACTTGCCTTCCTTTCCTGCCTTTCCTTGCGATAACTACGGTGGTGACGCTGCCGGCGGCGGCGCAGTCGCGCGCGGCAACCGCACGGGCACAGTACGAGCAACTGCCGCTCCGCTTTGAACCGAACGAAGGACAGTTTGCTCCCGCGGTCAGGTTCCGGTCGAGTGGGCCGGGATTCTCGCTGGCGCTTACGGAGAACGAAGCGGTCGTGCGGCTGCGGGCGGGCGCCGAAAGCGACGCTGTGCGCATTGGGCTCGAAGGAGCGCGGGCGGCGCAGAGCATCACCGGCGAAGACCGCCTGCCGGGAACGGTCAATTACTTCACAGGCAGCGACCGGGCGGCGTGGCGGACCGGGATCCCAACCTACGGACGGGTGCGAGTGGCCGACGCGCTGCCGGGCGTGGACCTCGTTTACTACGGTAACCAGAGCCAGCTGGAGTTCGACGTGGTGCTGGCGGCAGGCTCAGATCCTGGAAAGGTGAAGCTGCGGGTGCGCGGGGCGCAGGAACTTTCGGTCGCCCAGGACGGCTCCCTGGTACTGGCAACCACCGGCGGACCGCTGACGCTGCGCGCGCCGGTGGCCTACCAGACGATGAACGGTGCGCGCAGGGAAGTGGAAGCGCGGTTCCGGAAGGTGAGCGTGGACGAGGTCAGCTTTGCGGTGGGGAGTTACGACCACGCGCAGTCGCTGGTCATCGATCCCGTGCTGGTATATGCCACCTATCTCGGCGGCAGCTATTTCGACTCGATCAACGCAGTGGCGGCGGACGCGAGCGGCAACGCGTATGTGACGGGAAACGCCGACTCGTGCGATTTCCCGATGACAGGCGGCGCGTACGACTCCAGCGCGCCTTCGGGCTACTGCTATCCCGGCACGCATGAGGCCGAAGGCAACCTGGTTTTCGTGGCGAAGATCAATGCGGCGGGGACGGGGCTGGTGTACTCCACCTATCTGGGGATGGGGGAAGGCACGGCGATTGCCGTGGACGGCTCGGGCGACGCGTATGTGGCGGGATGGTCGGGAGCGGGCTTCCCGGTGACCGCGGGCGCGTACCAGAGCACGGATCGCGCGGCCGGCAATAGTGGGACGAACAGCTTTGTGACGGAACTGAATCCCTCGGGAACGGCGCTGGTGTATTCGACGTACCTCGGCGGAAGCTGGGGCCAGGACCAGATCAACGCGATTGCGGTCGACAGCCTGGCGAATGCGTATGTGGCGGGCTCGGCGCTGTCGGAGGACTTTCCGGCGACCACCGGCGCGTATCAGACCACCGACGGGATGCCTGGCGCGCCCTTCAGCTTTGTGGCGAAGCTGAACGCGGGCGGTGGGACTCTGGGCTATTCGACGTATTTGATGGGAACCGGCTCATTCAGCTCGAATGGGGCGCCGGCGAATGCGGCCAACGGGATCGCGGTAGACAGCGCCGGCGACGCTTATGTGGTGGGCACGACCTCGGACGGGACGTTTCCAGCAACTTCGGGAGCATTCCAGACTAACTTCACGGATTCGGCCGACCGGACCGCGTTCCGGGAAGCCGGTTACGTGGCAAAGATCAACCCGGCCGGCGCGGGGCTGCTGTATGCCAGCTATCTGGGCGGCGGGACCGTGACCCAGGCCAACGCAGTCGCAGTGGATGCGGCGGGGAACGCCTATGTAACGGGTGCAGCAACGACGAATCTGGCCACGACCAGCGGGGCGTTCGAGAGCTCGGCTCCGGGGTACGACGCGTTTGTGGCGAAGGTGAATGCGGCTGGATCGGCGCTAACCTATGCGACCTACCTGGGCGGATCGTGCAGCCAGTCGTACTTATCCGGGACGGGCGACGCAGGGTTCGCGGTTGCGGTAGACGGATCGGGTAACGCCTACGTGGCCGGACAGGCCTGCTCGCAGGATTTTCCTGTGACGCAGAGCGCGGTGCAGACCGCCAAGCTGGTGACCAACCCCACGGCGTTTGACGGGTTCTTCTCGGTGGTGAACGCGACGGGGAGCGGACTCCTGTATTCGACCTATCTGGGCGGGAACGGCAATCTGAATCCGGACGGAGACTGGGCCAAAGGAATCGCGCTGGACGCGAGCGGCGACGTGATTGTGGGCGGCCTGGCGGAGTCCAGCAACTTCCCCGTGAGCGCCGGGGCGCTGCAGGCCTCGACGACTGCGAATGGCGCTGGATTTGTCGCCAGGATGACAATTCCGGCGGGCGGCGATCCGCTGGTGAGTCGGGACTTCACGCTGGCGGCCAATCCCGCCACCATGACACTGACCCAGGGACAATCCGGCACGGCGACGATTACCGTGACGCCGCAGAACGGATTCCAGCAGGCCGTGACCCTGAGCTGCTCGGGCGCTCCGGCCGGGGCGACGTGCAGCTTTGACCAGACACAACTCTCGATGGCCGGCGGTGCGGCGACGGCAACGCTGACGGTGACCGACACCGGCGTCGCGAAGAACGAAGGCCTGAGGCTGGGATGGGCTCCCTATAGCTGGGGCGCGGTACTGCTGTGCTGCTTCGGTTTTGCGCGGCGGAAGCGGGGCGAACTGCTGGCCCTGCTGTGCGCCGGATTCGTGGCCATGAGCCTGCTGAGCGGCTGCGGCGGCATCGGGAAAAAGCCGAGCAACGGCAACGGTGGCGGAAGCAGCGGCGGGAGCGGCGGCAGTGGCAGTGGCGGCAGCGGGAGTGGCGGGGGTGGGACAACCAGCACCGTGTTCACAGTGACGGTGACGGCAACCGCGGCGACCGTGCAGCACACGACCACGGTGACGGTGACCGCGCAGTAGCCCACCGGGACCCGGACGCGCGGTTACGGCAGGCATCCCTGGGGGAAGGGCGTCGCGGTCTGGCGC
>JBAUGH010000362.1:0-7233 GCA_049679565.1 Acidobacteriaceae bacterium | reverse complement strand
GATCCGATCGCCGCGACCACGATCGGCTTGGTCGCGCTGCTCGTCAGGTTGCCGCAGCCATGCGCCAGCTTCGGAGCGGTGAAGGTCACGACCGCATCCGCCCGGAACGCGCCTTCCACGGCATACTCCCGCGAGTCCGCGTCCCACCCCGACGGCAAATCGACCGCAACTACCGGCATCGCGAGCGCGTTCACCAGGTCGCGCAGCGCCGCGGCCGCTCCACGCAGCGGCGGCTTGAATCCCGTGCCGACAACCGCGTCGATCAACAAGTCAGCGGAACGCACCAGGTCCTGAGCCTCCTTGCCGCCGAGCGCCGCTTCGTCGAGCGCCAGCACCGGTGCCAGCGCCATCTCCTCAAAAGCCGCCTTTGCATCGCCTTTCAGGTCGGCGGGAGAGCCGAGCAGCAGGACGCGCACTTTGCAGCCGACGGCATCCAGCCGCCGTGCCGCCACAAATCCGTCGCCGCCATTGTTGCCCTTGCCGCACAGAACCGCGATGTGCCGGCACTCCGGGAACTCGCGCAGCACGAATCGCGCCACTGCCGCGCCCGCGTTGTGCATCAGGTCGAGAGAGGGTACCCCGAAATGCTCGGTCGTCACCCGGTCGACGCTGCGCATCTCCTCTGCCGTCAGAATCTTCATGGCCAATTGGATGGTAGTTCAAGGCGCGCCGCTACGCGCAGCCTCACCCCATGTACATCCCGCCGTTCACGTCCAGCACGTGCCCGGTGATGTAGGACGCTTCGTCCGAAGCGAGGAACTGCACTGCGCCTGCAATGTCCGCGTCGGTTCCGGCGCGCCCCAGCGGAATCTGCGCCAGCATCCCGGTCCGCTGCTTCTCGTCAAGCACCGCCGTCATCGCGGTTTCGATGTAGCCCGGCGCGATGGCGTTCACCGTGATGTTCCTGGACGCCAGCTCGCGCGCCAGCGATTTAGTCAGCCCGATCAGCCCCGCCTTGCTGGCCGCATAGTTGGCCTGGCCCGCCTGCCCCGTCTCGCCCACCACGCTCGAGATGTTGATGATCCGCCCCCAGCGCGCCTTCAGCATGGGGCTCAGCACGGCCTGGGTCATCAGGAATGTCCCCGTCAAATTCGTCCCCAGCACATCGTCCCAGTCCGCCCGCTTCATGCGCAGCGCCAGCGTGTCACGCGTGATGCCCCCGTTGTTCACCAGGATTTCCACGCTGCCGAAGTGGCCGATGGCCGCCTTTGCACAGCTTTTGATCGATTCTTCATTCGCCAAATCCAGCGCGAAAACCGCCGCCGCGCCGCCCAGGCTCGCGATTTCTGCCGCCACCTGATTCAGTTTTGCTTCATTCCGCGCGGCCAGCGCCACCTGCGCTCCGGACTTCGCCAGCGCCACGGCGCACGTGCGCCCAATCCCCTGCGACGCTCCCGTAACGAGAGCGGTTCTTCCCTGGAGGCTTGCCATGCGTATAGCCTATCGCAGCCGCGCAGCGCGGAAATCCAGCCGCCAGGTGCGCCGCAACGTCGGAGGAGGCTGTTGCCCAGGTCAATCCCGAGGCCTTCCGGTTCCTGATTAAGGACCCGCCGGTACCGGCGCAGCCGCCCGCCGCGCCGACCATGAGGGCTGCTCGTCCAGCGCCCAGATGTAGACCGTCAGCTCGCGGCTGTACTGCAGCAGCGGTTTCGTATCCGGCAGATGAATCCCGTGCGCTTCGGGAAGCTCGTTCACCTCGAACTCCGCTTCCGCCTCTTCCAGCGGCCACGGCAAATGGTGGATATTCACCCGCGCGATCCCGCCGCGCCGGGTCTGCGTGAACAGCGCATAGCGGTCGGTCAGGAAGCTCTCGATGCCGCCCTTGACGCACGGCTTGCCGAGGCTGCGGTAGCGCGCGTGCAGCCGCGCTCGCGGCTTCACCAGCAGCCGCTCGCTGCTGTATTGGAACTCCCGCTCGCCCTGCTCCCCGATCTTCATGTTCGCCCAGTAATAGGGCAGCCGGAAGAACAGGCGCGCCGCCGCCACGGCCAGTGGATTCGCTGCATCCAGCGAGAAGAAATACACGCCCGGCTGGTTCGAGTGGCGCTCCCGCACATACGTCCGCAGATTCAGCTCCGGAAAGCGGCTCGTCCCCGGAATCCGTGGCAGCCCGCGCATCCGCACCTGATCCATCCAGAACGGCACCACGCCCACCCACGCCGACCCGTCGAACGTATCCACAGCCAGACCTTCCGGCAGCAGATGCGTCAGGTCGGCCGGCGGCAGCGGCCAGTGCGCGAACAGCAAATCGTTCCAGCGCTGGGTCATCACCCAGCGCGATTTCGGCATAGGCCACGGACGATGCTCGGTCGTCGACAGGATCTTGTTCATGGAGCCAGGGGCGTTTCGGCGCGGGATCGGATCGCGCCTTCCGCCCAAAAACACTCCCTATGGTACCCGTTCTTTCTTTTCATCGGGATAACACTCAGGGGCCCGCGTGACTTCCGTGGTGCGCCCCGCCACCTTTCCCCCGAGACCGACTCTTCCGCAGCCTTTGGGTTTAGCATTCCTCCATGCCTACCGAGACGGCTCCTGCCGCGGCCGCTGCTGCGCCCGCCCCCGAAGCGCCCCGCAATCAGACCGAGGTCTTCGCCGTCCATGGAGCCGACCCGGAAGTTCTCGCCTACGCCATGGCGAAGTATTCGCGCTCCGCGCTCTCCATGAAAGATTCGCTGCGCGAGATCAGCAGCCAGCGGGCCGAGCAGTTTCTGAACACCTTCTATTTCCAGTACGGCCACCGCTCCATTGCCGACCTGGCCCACGTCGCCTTTGCCGTCGAGCGCCTTTCGCTCCTGGCTGCTATCGTGCTGGTCGACGAGCAGCGCTGGGACGGGCAGGAGCGCTCCACCCGCTATCAGAACTTCCGCAAGAGCGGTTGGTATCTCCCCGACTTCGGCGCCGACACCCCCGAGAACCTCTACCGCGAAACCATCGAGCGCCTCTTCGCCGAGTATCACCAGGTCTCCGAAGCCGTCTTCGCCTCGCTCAAGAACCAGATCGCCAGGCCGGACGACATGAAGCAGGAGAGCTACGACCGCACCTTGCGCGCACGCGCTTTCGATGTCGCGCGCTACCTGCTGCCGCTGGCGACCAATACCTCGCTCGGCCAGATCGTCAACGCCCGCACCCTCGAGACGCAGGTTTCCCGCCTGCTTTCGAGCCCTGTCGCCGAAGTCCGCATGCTCGGCGCGCGCCTGCAATCGGCGGCCACCGGCGCTGCATGGAATGTGCATGGCGACGAGTTCGCGGCCCTTCAGCGAGACATCGCTGCCCTCGATCCCGCTCTCGGCGAGCGTGCCGCCGCACTCTTAACCCGCGAGGTGAAAACCGCGCCCACGCTGGTGAAATACGCCGCAACCAACGACTACCAGCAGCGCACCCGCGAAGAGCTGTGCCAGGCTGCCGCTGAACTGCTCGCCGGCGAGCCGGTTGCGCCCGCGCCCATGGTGGATCTGATCGACGGTTTCGATTCGCTCGAAGTGGATCTTGCTTCCACGCTGCTCTACGGCCAGAGTCACTATCCCTACCGTCAGATTCGTCACCATGTCGCCGCGCTCTCCGAGGCCCGCCGCAACGAGATCATCGCCCTCGGCCTGCGCCATCGCGGCAAACACGACGAGCTGCTGCGCGAGTTTTCCGCCGGCCAGGCCCTCCGCTTCGACATCCTTATGGACATCGGCGGCTTCCGCGACATGCACCGCCATCGCCGCTGCGTCCAGATACTGCAGCCTTTCACCGCGGCGCATGGCTACGCTGTCCCCGAAGGCATTGCGGAAGCCGGCGCGCTGCCTCTCTACGAAGAGACGATGCAGGCCGCCCACCGCGCGTACTCGACTCTGGCCGCCGGCTCCGCGCCGGATGCGGCCGCCACGGCGCAATATGTGTTGCCGCTGGCGACGAAGAATCGCTCCCTTTTCAAGATGGATTTCGCCGAAGCCCTCTACATCTCCGAGCTGCGCTCCGCGCCCCAGGGTCACTTCTCGTACCGCCGCGTCGCCTGGGAGATGTACCTCGCCGTCCAGCGGCAGCACCCGGCGCTCGCCCGCTATTTCCGCGTCACCGATGCCGACGAGCCGATTGATTTGCTGAAGCGTTAGTTACGAATAGCCTCCGGATCGCGGTAATCGAAGCCTTCGAGGCCTCGCCGGGCGATAGAATGCAGCTTCGGCCGCAGGGCCGATCCGGAGTCATAACCTTGTCCAAAGGAATCGCTTTTTTTGCCGCCTGCCTTGCCGCGGCCGCCATCTTCATGACAGAGTCCAACTCCATCGCACAGATCGCCGCCTTCGGCCCGTCGAATCCCTTCTACGCGCCCAGCCGGCTCCCCTTTCACGCGCCGCCCTTCGACCGGATCAACGACGCGGATTACCAGCCGGCGATCGAAGCGGGCATGGCAGAGCAGGAAAGGGAAGTGCTCGCCATTGCCGGCCGCCCCGCCCCGCCGACCTTCGAGAACACTTTCGTTGCCCTCGAAAAATCCGGCCAGTTGCTCAACCGCGTCATAGAAGTCTTCCAGGGCGTCACCAGCGCCAATACCAATCCCACGCTGGAGAAGGTCCAGGAGATCGAGGCGCCGAAGCTTGCGGCGCACAGTGATTCGATCTACCTGAACCCGAAGCTCTTCGCGCGCGTCAAAGCGATTTACGACCAGCGTGCCGGCCTGCACCTCGATCCGGAGAGCCTTCGCCTCGTCGAGTACCAGTACGACCAGTTCGTCCACGCCGGCGCCGCTCTCAGCGAGCCCGATCGGGAGAAGCTGAAGAAGCTGAACGAAGAGGCAGCCACCCTCGAAGATCAATTCACCCGCGGACTGCTCAAGGCCGCAAAAGACTTCGCGTTCGTGACAACCGATCCCGCCGCGCTCGCCGGCCTGTCTGCCACGCAGATCGAATCCGCCAAACAAGCTGCGGCCGTGCGCAAGGTCCCCGGCTACGTCATCCCGCTGCAGAACACCACGCAGCAGCCCGACCTTGCCGTGTTGACGGACCGCGCCACCCGCGAGGCGCTCTTCGAGAAGAGCTGGACCCGCGCCGAGCAGCCAGGCGACGATCTGCGCCCGATTGTCGCCCGTCTGGCCCAGCTCCGCGCCGAAAAGGCAAAGCTGCTCGGCTTCCCCAACTACGCCTCCTGGGTTCTCGAAAACCAGATGGCGAAGAACCCCGCTGCGGTTCTGACGTTCCTGAACCAGCTCATCCCCGCCGCGACAGCCAAAGCTCGGGCCGAGGGCAAAGACATTCAGGCCGTCATCGACTCTCAGCACGGCGGCTTCCAGCTCCAGCCCTGGGACTGGAACTTCTACGCCGAGCAGGTCCGCAAGGCGAAGTACGACCTCGATGAATCGCAGGTGAAGCCGTATTTCGAGCTCAACAACGTGCTTGAGAACGGCGTTTTTTACGCCGCCCACCAGCTCTATGGACTTAGCTTCACCGAGCGCAAAGATATTCCCGTCTGGCAGCCGGACGTGCGCGTTTTCGAGGTCCACGACGCCGACGGCAAGCCGTTGGCGCTGTTCTACTGCGACTATTTCAAGCGCGACAACAAGAACGGCGGCGCCTGGATGTCCAACTTTGTCGATCAGAGCCGCCTGCTCGGCAATCTTCCGGTTGTTTTCAATGTGGCCAATTTCCCCAAACCGGCCCCTGGCGAGCCGGCGCTGCTCAGCTTCGACGAAGTCACAACCATGTTTCACGAGTTCGGACACGGCCTGCACGGCATGCTGAGCAATGTCGAATACCCCACCCTCTCCGGGACCAACGTCCCCCGCGACTTCGTCGAGTTCCCATCGCAGTTCAACGAACACTGGGCGCTCTATCCGGAAGTCTTCCACCACTATGCAAAGAACTACAAGACGGGAGCGCCGATGCCCGCCGAGCTGGAAGCGAAAATCCGCAACTCGCACGACTTCAACCAGGGTTACACGCTCACCGAGTTGCTGGCCGCTGCCATGCTCGACATGCAGTGGCATACACTAACCGCCGGCCAGCCGCTCCAGGACGTCGACGCCTTCGAGAAGGCCGCCCTCGATAAATCCGGGGTCGCTCTCTCCACCGTGCCGCCGCGCTACCGCTCCAGCTACTTCCTGCACATCTGGGCCAATCGCTACGCCGCCGGCTACTACGCGTACTCCTGGACGGAGATGCTCGACGACGATGCGTACCAATGGTTCGAGGAGCATGGCGGCCTGACCCGCGCCAACGGCGACCGCTTCCGCCGGATGGTCCTTTCCCGCGGCAATACCGAGGACCTCGACAAACTCTATGAGAACTGGCGCGGGCGGGCTCCCGAAATCGGCGCGCTGCTCCGGGACCGCGGCCTGACGCAGCCCTGAGCCACCCGGAATGAGAAAAGGCTGCCCACAGGCAGCCTTTCGGGGGACCTCTCGCCTGGCTTTACGCCTGGCCGTACGAGGCAATCGCGCTGGCCTCGTCGTCCTTCACGTCGAAGACGGTGTACAGCTTGGTGATCTGCAGCAGATCGTGGACCTTCCGCGTCAGGTTGAGCAGCTTCAGTTCGCCGCCCTGGTTGCGCACCGTCGTATACGCGCTCACCAGCTCGCCGATTCCGGAGCTGTCGATGTAGTTCACGTCGCCCAGGTTCAGCAGAATCTTCTTCTGCCCCTTGGACAGCAGATCGCGGACCGAATCACGCAACTGCACACTGCCTTCGCCGAGGGTGATCCGTCCGCCCAGATCCAGAATCGTTATCCCATCGACCTGGCGGGTGCTGATTTTCATGCTCACGAGAAGTTCCTCCTTGGAATCAATGCTTCTGAGAAATTAGGCGCCGGTTGGAGCAGTTCCAAGATGCTTGATCAGTGTCAGCTCGGTTCCGGGATGCAGTTGCCTGAAGTGTACCTCATCCATGAACGACCGAATCAGGAAGATGCCGCGGCCTGAGCCGCGCAGCAGATTCTCGGGCGCCAGCGGGTCGGGCAGGGTCGCCGGATCCAGCCCCTTGCCTTCGTCGGTAATGCGAATCACCAGCGATGTCCCGGTGTTCTCGAACGACGCGGTCATGCGCTTTTCCGGATCGTACGCGTTGCCGTGCAGCACCGCGTTCACCGCCGCTTCCCGCACCGCCATGGAGATGCGGAAAACCTCGTCCTCCTCCACACCCGCCTTGCGCGCCATCTGTTCGGCGGTGGCCTCGACCTTGTTCACGCTGTCCAGCGAGGAATCAAGAGTGTAGGTGATCCGCTGTCCTGTCAAATGCTCTTCCTCGCCTCGCAATGCC
>JBAUGH010000361.1:0-7792 GCA_049679565.1 Acidobacteriaceae bacterium | reverse complement strand
CGGAAGGAGTTTGCGGCCGCTGTGCATTACGATCAGCCACGATCCGATGAAGAAAAGCACGACCACCACAACGGCCGCAATGACGACCCTCAGGAAGTTGGGATCTTTGCTGCGGCCTCCGTAGCCGCCGGTGGCAGAGTCAGGCATAGCTATTGGGATGCGGTATGGAGGGGCAGGGGAAGCCGGGGTTGGCATTCCCGCGCTTTCACTGGGGTTGCGAGGGCGGCTGAGGGCCGAGAGCATGCGCGGAGTCGAGGATGCGGACATCGGCCCGAAAGAGGCGGTAATCGGTGAACGAGACATCGTTGAGCGAGGTGCGGAGCATGGGAGCAACGGCTGCCGATTCGCCGGCCAGCGGCTCGCGGGACAGGTTGATCGATCGGAGAGGACAGATATAGCTGCGGTCGCCGAGAACGACGGGGCCGTATTCGACGACCAGGGCTGCCTGGTACTGCTGCGGCATTTCCGCGATGAGGGTGAAGCGGAGGACCGTGCCGGTGGCCGGATCGATGGCGATTTCTCCATGATAGGGAGGCAGCAGGCGTTTAATTCCTGCGTCCGATGGAAACTCAACGATGTAGTGAGAGGCGCCGGCAGGAACGCTGTACCGGAAGGTGGCGATGGGCCCGGCAGGGCTCTGCTCCCAGGAATCCCAGTAAAGCTTTTGGCGGAAGGCATCGCTGATGACGACGGCGAGGATAGGCCCGAACTCGCCGCGGCTGGCGAGTCCTTCGTCGAGTTCGTTCTGCGACAGATTCACCTGCACTTCATGGCCGTCGCGGTAGGTGACCTGCATGCGCCGGAGGCCGGTAGTGTCGAGGGGCAGAAAATAGGGTTTCCCTACGATCAGGCTGGCGGTGTCGAGAGAATGCACATTCTGATGAGCATCGGGCGACTGAGAGTTATCGATCTCCTGGCGCCAGGGCGAGTCCTGAAACTGGGTGGTGTTGCGCACCGCCATGAAGTTCGGAAGGTTGTGAAGAACCCCACCGAGATAGGCGATGGTCCGGGCGAGAATCGGGTGCAGCTCCGCCGCGTCGGGCGGAGGCTGCTGGACGATGCGGGAGGCGGGAAGAGGGAGAAAGGCGGAGGAGTCGGCGAGCAGCAACAGGGCCTCCCGCGTGTGGTCCCCGGGGGCGGCGGCCTGCCAGCGGATCAGCGTGGGGGTATCGATTCTCTCAGTGACTTCGAGCGAGGAGATTTCCAGGGCGAGTTTCGCGTCACTCTCGCTATGAGCTGCGGCGAGGATCTGCTGGACCTGATCGACCGTGACGCGTCTGGCGGCCTGGGCTGCGGTAGCGGAGAGCAGCGCGGACAGGAGCAGGATGGAGGGCGCGCGCATGAGGATGGGCACCAGTATAGGCCGGAAGACGGAGCGAGCGGAGATTTCGTGTGCATGGCCGCGAAGAAGGCCGACACAAAGAGAGAACCAGGCAGGGAAGCAGGGGAGCGAGAGGACCGCATCGGAGAGAGTCTGCGAGAACGTTCCAGAGACTGGGATGCGGAAGTTAATCGAGTGGCGTTAACTCAATAGTAACTAAACGCCTGCACCGAAGCGTCATGCAGGGAAGTGGCCGGCGATCAGGCAGATAGCGGTGGGACCCCGATTTCGTTCGAGTCGCGCGATCGGGATGGCGGGCTATTTGCCCGATGGATTGGCGGGCGGTTGTCCCTGGCTGGCGGGAGGCACGATGCCGTTCATGCGGAGATACTCGACCATCTGGCCATAGTGGTCGCAGGCGTGTTCCAGGGTGAAGGCGGCCAGTGCAAGGCGCGTGTTCATTCCGGGAACGGGGGAGTGGGGCAGCGGGGTAAGGGCGTTCTCCTGGGTGAGGGAAGCCATGGCTTTGTGGCCGAGGGCGAAGGAGTCTTTGAGGTAAGCGACGATCTGGGCCCTGGTGCGGAGGGTGTCGGGGCCGTTGGCGGCGCCGGCGACGGTGACACCGGGGGGTGGATCCTCGCCGAGGATGGCGCTCGAGAAGACGAAATTGGCGGTGGCGACATGGGTGATTTCGAGGGCGAAGGTGCGGACGCCGGTAAAGTCGCCGGTTTGAGGCACGTACGAGTACTTGTCTTCGGGCATGGCTTCGGCGGCGGAGACGAATTGCTTTTCGACGCCGCTGAGCTGTGCGTCCATGACGGAGGCGAGGGTGGGGGTGGGTGTTTCCTGGGGAGAAGCGGCGAGGGCGGTGAGGAGCAGGGCAAGGGCAGCGGTGGCGGCTCGGGTTCGCGTCATAAGTCTGGTTTCAGGATCGCGCAGAGTGCGGATCGGGAACAGGACCACTTGCGGATGAGGGCCGAGATACCAGTTGGAGGCGCGCAGGCGCGGAGCGCGTCCGCCTGGATGGCGAGTCCTCCGGTAAACTGAGGGTCTGAGCTATGTTTGAAAACCTTTCTGAAAAGCTGCAACGGGCGTTCAAGAACCTGCGCGGGCAGGGGTCGGTCACCGAAGAGAACATGACGGAGGCGCTGCGCGAGATTCGCGTGGCGCTGCTGGAAGCCGACGTAAACCTGAACGTGGTGAAGGAACTCGTTGATCACATCAGAGAAAAGGCGCTGGGGCAGGAAGTGCTGACGTCGCTGTCGCCGACCGAGCAGGTGATCAAGATCGTGCGCGACGAACTGGTGGCGATTTTAGGGAAGGACGTGGCGCGGTTCCAGTTCGCGTCGCGGCCGCCGACGGTGATTCTGATGGCCGGCCTGCAGGGGTCGGGCAAGACGACTACGGCGGGGAAACTGGCGGCGTGGCTGCAGAAGGGCGGACACCGGCCGATGCTGGTATCCGTCGACGTGTACCGGCCGGCGGCGCGCGAGCAGCTGCGGGTGGTGGCGAAAGCCATCAAGGCCAACATCTACGAAGGCGATGAGAAGGGCGAGGCGGCGGGAACGGCGCTGGTGGAAAGACTGGCCAGAGAAGCGCGGCGCGAGGCGGTGATTACCGGGTGCGACACGCTGATCGTCGATACGGCGGGGCGGCTGCACGTGGACGAGCAGCTGATGGACGAGATGGCTCTCCTCAAGAAGCAACTGGCTCCGCAGGAGATCCTGTTTGTCGCCGATGCGATGACCGGGCAGGATGCGGTGCGGTCGGCGGAGGCGTTCCACAAGCGGCTGGCGCTGACGGGGACGGTGCTGACGAAGATGGACGGCGATGCGCGAGGCGGCGCGGCGCTGTCGATCCGGCATGTGACCGGGCAGCCGGTGAAGTTCATCGGAACGGGCGAGAAGCCGGACGCGTTCGAGATGTTTCATCCCGACCGGATTGTGGGACGGATCCTCGGGATGGGCGACATCATGGGCCTGATCGAGAAGGCCGAGGAGAACCTGGATAAGAAGAAGAGCGAGGAGTTTGCGCGGAAGGCGCTCTCCGGGGATGGATTTTCGCTGGAGGATTTCCGCGACCAGCTGCGGCAGATCAAAAAGCTGGGATCGCTGGAGAGCATTTTGAAGATGCTGCCGTCGGTCGGCCCGCTGGCGGGAATGCAGCAGATGGCGGGGCAGGTGGATGAGAAGCAGTTCACGCGGGTGGAAGCGATCATCAACTCGATGACCCCGAAGGAGCGGAACCACCACGAGATCATTTCGGGGAGCCGGAGGAAGCGGATCGCCAACGGTTCGGGGACGACGGTGCAGGAAGTGAATCAGCTGCTGCGGCAGTATGCCCAGATGCGAAAGATGTTCAAAGGCATCGGCAAAGGCGGTGGGATGCTGCAGCGGCGGGCGATGGGGATGCTGGGCGGGATGCGGGGACGGGGCTAGCCGTTCAGGCGGTGCCGCGCGCGGAATTAGCAGAGGAAACACAATCTTCCATGGCAAGCCGGGTTGCGGAGTTGCGGAAGAAGGCCGTCGTGACGGCGGCGGGCGCGGCGGCGCTGGGCGCGGCTCCGATGCTGGCGATGACCCATGGGCATCGGTGGCTGGGGCTGCTCGCGATCGGGATTCAGGTGGTGCTGATTGTCGCCGCGATGCGGTACGTGATGGAAATGAAGAAGGCGAAGGCGGCGGGGGAATAGCCTTCCCTTCAGCCGCCGAAAATCACTCGAAAAGATTGGGGCCGGTGGCGCGGGATTTGCTTCCTGGGTCGCCGCGATGGGGGGCGGAGTGTGCCGGCCTCGCAGAGAGGACGCTGAGCAGATCACGCAGCTCGGCGCGGACGCGCTGGAGTTTCGCTTTGACTGGAGCGGGGGATGCGCCGCCTTCGATCAGCGGGAGCTGCGGGGCGCGGGCTTTGGCGGCTTCCTGGGTGAGGACCTGGCGGGCGCCGGCGATGGTGTAGCCCTCGTCGTGCAGGAGGCGCTTGACGCGGAGCGCCAGCTCCACGTCGCGCTTGCGGTAGAGGCGCTGGCCGGTGCCGCTCTTGTTGGGCCGCATCTGGGGGAATTCGGTTTCCCAGAAGCGGAGGACGTAGGTTTCGACGCCGCACAGCTTAGCGACTTCTCCGATGCGGAAATAGAGCTTGTCGGGGATCAGGGGTTCGCGTGAAGCGCGGCGGCGAGCTGCGTGTTTGGGCATCGAGAGGCCTGAAGATCCGCATCGGCGCGGCTCTTTACGGGCCAGTATAGGGCAACGGCGCGGCGGCGCATCAGGAAAACGCGGTACCGAAATCGAGGCATCCGGTCTGGTGCGCCGCGGGCGCGGGTCAGGACTTCTGTTTGGGCGCGAGCGAGGCGCGGGGGGTCGAACCGCGGGGCGCGGCGCGGAGATACTGCACCGGCCAGGCTGTGGCGACTTCGAGGGCGGCCGCGGCGTGGAGCGGCCAGTAAGGATCGCGGAGGAATTCGCGGGCGATGATGACCAGATCGGCCTGGCCGGTGCGGAGGATGGTGGCGCCCTGGGCGGGGTCGGTGATCATGCCGACGGCGCCGGTCAGGATGCCGGTTTCGCGGCGGATGGCCTCGGAGAACGGGACCTGATAGCCGGGTCCGACAGGGATCTGCGCGGTGGCGACATTGCCGCCGGAGGAGACGTCGATGAGGTCGACGCCGCGGTCGCGGAGCAGCGCGGCGAGGCGAATGGACTGCTTGAGGTCCCAGCCGCCTTCGGCGTAGTCGGTGGCGGAGATGCGGACGAAGAGGGGGCGCGGCTGCGGCCAGGCTTCGCGGACGGCGGCGACGGTTTCGAGCAGGAGGCGGACGCGGTTCTCGAAACTGCCACCGTATTCGTCACCGCGGTGGTTACTCAAGGGCGAGAGGAATTCGTGAAGGAGATAGCCGTGGGCGGCGTGAATCTCGATGACGTCGAAGCCGGCGCGGTCGGCGCGCTGAGCGGCGGCGCGGAAGGCATCGCGAATCTGAGCGAGGCCGGCGGCGTCGAGTTCCCGGGGCTGCGGATAGGTGGGGGAAAAGGGGATGGCGCTGGGGGCGAGGACGTTGGACCAGCCGCCGGCTTCGGGGGCGATGCGGCCCTCGCCGTCGCCGGGGCGGAAGGTGCTCGCCTTGCGGCCGGCGTGGGCGAGCTGGATGCCGGCGTGGGATCCCTGGGAGTGGAGGAAGGCGGTGATGCGGGCGAGGGGGGCGATGTGGTCGTCTTTCCAGAGGCCCAGATCCTGAGGGCTGATGCGGCCTTCGGGCGAAACAGCGGTGGCCTCGGTGAAGATGAGCCCGGCTCCGCCGACAGCGCGGCTGCCGAGGTGGACGAGGTGCCAGTCGCTGGCGAAGCCGTCTTCACTGGAGTATTCGCACATGGGCGAGACCACGATGCGGTTGGGAAGAGTCACGGAGCCGATCGTGATCGGCGTGAAGGGGTGGGCAGGATTTTGGGAAGTCATTGCGGGAATTGGATGTAGCTGGCGGCGAATGGTCGCTGAGAGGCGGCCGGGAGCCTGGGGGCAGGCGCAGGCGACAAAAAAGAGGCTTCGCTCGGAACGAAGCCTCTTAAGGAGCGCCGGAATGTGGGGGAGGGCAAAACGTGGCTTGCCTTCGTGGGAACCCTTCTCCCGGGAGTTCCCTGAAAACGTCAACCCTCTACTACATCCTGGCAAGTAGCCTTTAAGCCATCTATATCTTGGGTGTTGGTGGCAGGTGCTGTCAAGAGAATTCGTTGCGTCCCGGGCAAACGGAGTTGGAAAGTGGATACCCGGGAGGACGGGTTCGTGGGGCCGGCGGGGAAGGCGCATCACCTGGCGGCCCTGGCGCGAGATTCACGGGGGGCATCCTCATCCCGGCGCGCGGCAGGAAGGGGATCGAGGCGGTAGAGGACGAGCAGGTTGCGGTCGGGGTCGTCGAAGGCGGGGAATTGGGCGATGGGGACAAGAGAATACCGGGCGTCGAGGGCGTCGAGAGCGTCGAGAGTGCCGGGATCGATTTCGTTCCAGGCGGCGAACCAGCCGGGGTCGTATACGTGGATGCGGTAAGGAAGATCCCAGGCGCCGTAGTCGTCGTCGAGGGCGGGGAGAGCAGTGACGAGGGCGATCTGGTCGGCGCTGACGGAGAGGAGGCGGCGCGGGTGGCCGGGAGTCCGATCGATGATGGCGGCGATGGAGCGGGCGGCGCTGAGGAAGCTGTAGTCGGGATGACGGATGTAGCCGGCCATGGTGCGGGCACCGGCGAGGGAGACAGCGGCCATGATGACGACGGACGCGGCTCCGGCGATGCGGAGTGGAAGAGGGCGCGAGTGGCGGAGGAGATCGGCGGCAGCGAGAACCAGGATGAAGGCCAGGGGATAGATGACGATTTGGTAGTAGCGGGGCTGGGGGTTGTTGTGCCAGCCGGCAAAGAAGATGTATCCGGCGGCGACGAGGAGGGAAGCGGGGACGAGCGGATTGCGGACAAAGACGGGGGAACGGGATTCGACAGGCGGGGCGGATCGGGACGGGAGCAGGGCGAGAGCCAGGAGAGCCAGGGCGGTGAGGGCGAGGGTGGGGGAGATCCAGAGAGCGCCGTGGAGGGCGTACCAGAAGGCGGCGAACCAGCCGGTGAAGGTGGTGGGCTGGGGCCACTGGTTGGCGGCGAAGAGGTAGTTATAGTCGGCGCGATAGCGCGGGTTGACGAAGAGGAAGAACCACGCGCTCCAGGGGAGAGCCGCGGCGATGAGGACGAGGGCGAGCGCACGAGCGGCAGCGAGGCGAAAGCCGAAGGCGCGGGCGATGAGAAAAAGCGTGGAGGGGATGAGGAAGACGGCAGTGGTCTTGGTGAGGACCATGAGGCAGAAGAGCAGGCCGGTGGCGGCGAGGAGGACGACGCGGGACGCCGCCGTGGCGCGGGGCAGATGGAGGGCGAGCAGCCAGGAGAGAAGCAGCGGGGCGATGAGGAGCGGCTCAAGAAGGGCGAGGCGGCTGAAGGCGTAGAGGAAGGGGCTGGAGACGAGCAGGGTGAGGGCGAGCAGCGCGATCCGGTGCGAGGCACACACGCGGAGGACGCAGAAGCTGAGGACGAGGTTGAGCCCGAGCACGATAAGGCCGACGGCGCGCGCGGCGGCGAGGCTGACTCCGGTGAAGTGGAAGAGAACGGCGAGCAGAGCGGGCCAGACGGGGAGCGCGACGGCGGGATTGAAGTCGCCGGGAAGGTACCAATGGCCGGTGAGGTGGAAGCGGACGGCAGCGTTGGCGTACCAGCCCTCGTCGGTGTATTTGGCGTAGTCGGCCATCCACGGGGAGTGGTTGGGGAAGTCGGCGAGGAGATGAGGGAAGTGGAGGCAAAAGAGCGCGAGGATCCCGGCGATCCAAAGGGCATCGAGAGTGCGGGTTCGAAGCATCGGCGAGAGGCGGGGTGGTTCCCGCTCGTCCTGAGGGTACCCCCCCGGGGGTATACCCAGGGGGTAATTCTCTGAATCGGCAGAAGTTGCTGGGTAATAC
>JBAUGH010000360.1:0-5219 GCA_049679565.1 Acidobacteriaceae bacterium | reverse complement strand
ATACTGCACGAGGCGGGGGCGGGTCAGTGACCGCGGTCACAGGGCGACGGGGCGCTACAGAGGAAGATGGCCTCAGGAGTCATGGCCATGGAAGTCACGGTGCAACATCTGGGCGCGGTGCAGTTTGAGATTCGGGCGCGGCAGCACAAGGTGGTGAGCGATCAGCCCGCCGAAAATCACGGGTTCGACGAAGGAATGACGCCGCCGGAGCTGTTTCTGGCGTCGCTGGGCTCGTGCGCGGCCTTCTACGCAGCGGAGTTTCTGCGGCAGAAGGGCCTGGCTACCGAAGGCACTCGGGTGAAGGTCACGGCAGACAAGGTGCCGAACCCGGTGCGGATCGACAACATCCGGATTGAAGTGGAGCTACCGATGGCGTGCGAGGAGCGGGATCGAGCGGGCGTGGATCGAGCGGTGCACCGGTGCCTGATCCACAACACGCTACTGCAGCCGCCGACCATGGAGGTGGCGGTAGGGGCGGCGACGGTGCTGGGGAAGTAGGCGGACAGGGCGTTTGAGATCGCATGACACTGGCGAAAACGCAATTTCGAGTAGAAAATGGAGCGATGCGGTCCAGACATCACGCCCGGCTGGAGATTGTGAATGGCACTCCGCTGATTTTTCCGGTGGTCTCCGCCGGTCGCGCGGTTCTGAGGAGCGAGATGGTGGACGAGATCATCGACCGGGGTCGCCGGGAGCGGGAACGCCGCGCCATCGGGTGTGACAACGACGCGAAAATCGCTTTCAGGGCCGCCGCTAAGGCGCCTTTGACTTCGCGCGCTGTGCGGCAAGGCTGAAGTCATGCCCTGATACAACCGGTCGCCTGAAAGCAATAGCTTTATTAATTCCCTGACCACGCTTTCGTGCCTTCGATAACCAATTTGATAGCCGCATCGAATAGCAGCTTTTTGTCAACGCGATCGGAGAGCTTGGGCTTAACCGCAGTCTTGAATGCGCTGACAACAATACGTGGTATTGCTTGGCATGCACCTCTTTGGATTTTGGGTCTCCAGCTCTCGTGCCGCGATTGATTTCAGCTAACCTCCCGTCAAACCCCGGGTGATTGACTAGAATCTTCAATCGATCTAAGTCGGTGGCCGTGACGGGGGCACCGTCGATGAAGAACATCTCCCCAGAGTCATAGGGCACAACAATGTCGGTCATGAGGCGTTCCCACGGGAGATTCAACTGCAGTAGAGGTTCAGGGCTGGATTTGCGAATGGCAAAGACAGTGAACCGACTGTTCGTAGCATCTGGTATCAGATCTGGCATCCCGTCACTCCAACCTTGAGGTGATACAGGCATCCGCGCCCCTTAAATCCTCGGAACAGAATGCGGACGGGTTTTATCCCCGGACGACTTCGACTTTTGCTGGTTCGGCGGCGGGTGCGCTGCTGGACTTCTTCCGGTTCTCATAACTGGCGCGGATGAACTCTGCGAACAGCGGGTGCGGCTCGAGGGGCTTCGATTTGAATTCGGGATGGAACTGGCAGCCGAGGAAGAAGGGGTGGCCGGGAATCTCCACAATCTCGACATACGTCCCGTCGGGGGTGGTTCCGGTGATGTTGAGGCCCGCGCCGGTGAGCAGGGCTTCGTATTCACGGTTGAATTCGTAACGGTGGCGGTGACGTTCGCTGATCTCGGTTTTGCCGTAGCAGTTCGCCGCCAGAGAACCGGGCTGGAGCAGGCAGGTCCACGCGCCGAGGCGCATCGTCCCGCCCATTTCCTCCACCCCGGTCAGCTCGCGCAGTTTGTAGATGACGCGGTGGGGCGTGGCGGGATCGAATTCGCTGGAGTTGGCGCCGGCCAGGCCGCAGACGTTGCGGGCGTATTCGATGCACGCGGTCTGCATCCCCAGACAAATTCCGAAGTAGGGCACCTGGCGCTCACGGGCATAGCGGATGGCGTTCAGCATGCCTTCTATACCGCGCTTGCCGAAGCCTCCGGGCACGAGGATGCCGTCGTAGCCGCGGAGCTGGTGCTCATAATCGGCCTGCTCCAGGCCTTCGGCTTCGATCCAGGTGACGCTGAGTTTGAGATTGAGCGCCAGCGCGCCGTGGACCAGCGCTTCCTTGAGGGATTTGTAACTGTCCTCGTACTCGACGTACTTGCCGGCAATCGCGATGGAGACTTCGTCCGCCGGGTTGTAGCAGCGGTGGACCAGGTCTTCCCACTTGCTCAGGTCGGGCTCCGGCGTGTCGAGGTGGAGGTATTTGAGCGCGAGGCGGTCGAGGCCTTCGGCATGGAACATGAGCGGCGCTTCGTAGATCGAATCGACGTCCTTGGCTGTAATGACCGCCTGATCCTCGAGATTGCAGAAAAGGGCGATCTTGCTCTTGATGTCACGGGAGAGGAAGCGGTCGGTGCGGCAGAGCAGGATGTCGGGCTGGATGCCGATGGAGAGCAGTTCCTTGACGGAGTGCTGGGTCGGCTTGGTCTTCAGCTCCTGAGCGGCGCCGATCCAGGGAACCAAAGTGACGTGAACGAAGACGGTGTTCTCGCGGCCCAGCTCCTGGCGGACCTGGCGGATGGCTTCGAGAAAGGGCAGGGATTCGATGTCGCCAACGGTTCCGCCGATTTCGACGATGGTGACGTCGCCTTCGGCCGCCACCTTCCGCATGGCATTCCTGATCTCATTCGTCACGTGGGGAATGACCTGAACGGTCTTGCCGAGGTAGTCGCCGCGGCGTTCCTTGGTGATGATCTGCTCGTAAATGCGGCCGGTGGTGAGATTGTTGTCGCGGGTGAGTTTCGCGTGGGTGAAGCGCTCGTAGTGGCCGAGGTCGAGGTCGGTTTCGGCGCCGTCGTCGGTGACGAAGACTTCGCCGTGCTGGAACGGCGACATGGTGCCCGGATCGACGTTCAGATACGGGTCGAACTTCATCAGGTTGACTTTGAGGCCGCGGCTTTCGAGAAGACAACCGATGGAAGCGGCGGCAAGACCCTTGCCGAGGCTGGACACAACTCCGCCGGTCACAAAAATGTACTTTGCAGACATTTTCGCGTCACCTTTTTTGGGATTGTGTGCTGGATGAACCAGGCGGGCACGATCAAGTATCGCAGGAAGGCTGGGGGAAAGGAAGAGGATTGTGCGGAGAAAATGGCGGGGGAGCCAGGCTGGATTTCAATCCAGCTTGTAACTCCCTTTGCCCCAGTGGAACGTGACGGAAGGCCGGCAGTCCGGATCGGGCGCCGGGGTGGTGGCGGAGGTCTGGAGGCTGGGAACGTGGGGGACTCCGGCGAAGCGGACGGTGGTATCGCCGGTCTCCTGTCCCCTGGCAGCGGGCAGGACGATCATGATCATGCGGCCGTCGGCGTTGGTTCTGGGGGAAAGCGTGCGGGTCTGATCCGCTGTGATCGACTCGAAATCCAGCGAGGTATTGGGCGGGAAGCCGGTTCCTTCCACCAGCACCATGGCCCCGTTCTTCACGCCGAGGAGGACGGAGAGCTTGCAGCCTTTGTCCTCATTGGCGAGCGGAAAGGGAACGGTGGTGGTGGCCGCGCCGTGCTTACGGTCGGCGCCGATGAGGGCGATGCGGACCGGCTCACCCGGGGCGGCGGTGGTGGTCAGGACCACGGGATCGCCGGCCTTCATGCTGGTGGTGCAGCTGGGAGGCGGGGGGCTGGCCGGGTTTGCGGCCTGGTTTTCGGACGCTGCCCCGGGCGTGCCGGGAGCGTTGGGCGTGGGAGGCAGCGGAGTTCCGCAAACCGCGGTGCCCGAGGCATTGATGGCCAGTCCGCCCATTACGACATAGGACTCGCTGTCGAGGGGCCAGCGAATGAGGGACAGCCGGTCCGTGGGCGAGAAGCCGGAGCCGGTGACGTGGTAGGTAACCTGGGTGGCGCCGTCGGGCAGCTTCTGGCGGCCTTCTTCCGTGAGGGAGATGGCGAGGCCGGGGCTGGACCTATCGGGGCCCCAGTGCGCCTGAATGCTGGCCAGCCGCTGGGCCGCAGCCAGCGCGCGCTCCTGGCGCTGCTGGGCAAGCTCCGCCGGAGTGGGAGAATGCGGCTCGGGCGGCAGGTCCTGGAACTGCAGTTTCGGCTGGGGCGCAGCGGTTTGGGCCGGCGGCGTGGTCTGCGAGGGTGAATTTTGGGGAGTGGGGGTCGTCTGGGAACCGGACTGCGCCTGGGACAACGAGGGGCACGACAAAGTGAGGCAGGCCGCGAGACCGCACGCGGCGAGGACCGATCGGGAAACCATATGTTTTGAGGATATTCTAAAAGCCCGGCGGAGCGCAGCGTTCCGGTCCTGTGGTGACGGATGCCGGCCGCGGCGTATCTAATGGATGCCGGACCCCTATGCGCGCGCGACGAACCATTCCGATGATGGTGCTGGTGTTGATGCTGGCGCCGGGTTCGCCGGTCAGCCGGTGGGCCGGCCTGGAGCAGCCGGCGTTCGGGCAGACAGCGGCGCGCAAGCGGCTGATCCTGAAGGACGGCTCCTGGCAGATCGTGACGAAGTGGCAGGTGAAGGGCGACCGGGTGCGCTACTACAGCGCCGAGCGGGAAGAGTGGGAGGAAGTCCCCAACAACCTGGTGGACTGGCCGGCGACGGAGAAGTGGAACCAGGAGCACGGGCCGGGCGGGGATCAGAATCAGGCGGTCACGCCCAGCCAGGAGACCCCGGAACAGCAGCAGAAAGAGGCGGCGGAGATCGATCGCGAAGCCGCGGCGGAGAAAGCCGACGAGGCGGCGCGCACGCCCATGGTGGCAACCGGACTGCGGTTGCCGGATCGCGGCGGCATCTTCGTGATGGACAACTTCCAGAACATTCCGGAGCTGATCCATCTGGACCAGAGCGCGGGGGATGTGAACCGCGACGTGAACCACAACGTGCTGCGCGCGGCAATCGCTTCATTCCGCGGCGCCCAGGAACCGGTGCGGCTGAACGGCCAGGCAGCGCGGGTGCGGCTGCACGTGGACGATCCCGCGCTGTACGTGAGCCTGGACACCAACAATGAAGACGTGGCGCCGGAGTCGGCGATGGTGGTGAACACCCACGGGCAAGACTCGATTCCGGATAAGAACGACCACAGTTCTCCGGACAGCCGCTACGCGATTGTGAAGGTGGACGTGCAGCCGGGCGAGCGGGTGATTGGGGCGCTGCGTATCAGCCGCGCGGGGCGGGCGGTGCAGTCGGCCGACATTATCCCCATGAAAGCGGAGATTCTGCCCGGGCGGCACTGGATGAAGCTGACGCCGCTGGAGCCGCTGCCGATGGG
>JBAUGH010000359.1:0-16804 GCA_049679565.1 Acidobacteriaceae bacterium | reverse complement strand
GGCCGTCTTCGATGAGCGCCTGGACGAGCAGGTTCGCGATCCCGATCCCGGCCGATCCAAATCCCAGAATCGCAATGCGCTGCTCGGCCAGCTTCGTGCCCGCGGCTTTCATGGCCGCCAACAGGGTCGCCAGCACCACGGCCGCCGTACCCTGAATGTCATCGTTAAAGGTGCACAGCCGGTCGCGATATTTCTTCAGCAGCCGCGCTGCATTCGATCCCGCAAAGTCTTCCCACTGGAGCAGCACGTGCGGCCAGCGCTTCTCCACGGCGCGCACAAAGGTTTCGATGAACTCGTCGTAGTCCGCTCCGCGCACCCGCTTGTGCCGCCACCCGATATAGACCGGATTCTCGAGGCGCTCCTCGTTGTCGGTCCCCACATCCAGCAGCAGGGGCAAACAAACGTCGTGATGGATGCCGCCCAGCGCCGTATAGAGCGCCATCTTGCCGATGGGAATCCCCATGCCGCCGGCGCCCTGATCGCCGAGCCCGAGGATGCGCTCGCCGTCGCTCACCACAATCGCCTTCACGTTGTCGTAGCGCTTGTGGGACAGAATTTTTTCGATGCGCGACTGGTTGGGATAGCTCAGGAACAGCCCGCGGGGCTTGCGCCAGATTTCGCTGAACCGCTGGCACCCCTCGCCGACGGTGGGCGTATAAACAATCGGCATGAACCTGCCCACATCCGACAGAATCAGGGCGTAGAACAGGGTCTCGTTGATGTCCTGCAGATCGCGCATGAAGCTGTATTTTTCGAACGCGGTCTGATACGCGTTGAAGGCCTTCTGCCGCCGCCAAATCTGCTCCTCGAGGGTGCCTACGTGGGGAGGCAGCAGGCCATGGAGATCGAACGCATCGCGCTCCTCTTCGGTGAAGGCCGTGCCCTTGTTCAGGCGTGGATGGTTGAGGAGGGTAAAGCCGTAGTGCCTGGTGCGGAACACCGGTTCCGGCTTCGATGGAGGGTTAGGATCGGACATGGGAGCGGGCCTCATCCTCATCTTTATCAGGAGATACGCACCGCGCGATACCCCGGGGAGGTTGAGGAGCGAAACCAGCGTCACCTTGCGCCGCAACCGGGGTACCCGCTAGCCGACGATGCCCGCCCACATGGCGGCATCCTCCGCCACCGGGCCGATGCCGCGCCTGGCCGCCAGCAGATAGCGCTCTTTCCCCATCGCCTGCTTCACGTGCGGGCCCACCCGCTGGAGCACGCCCTGCTGGCTGTGGTGCTTCCCGAACGCCTCCATCTTGCGCTCCGCGAGATCTCCCAGCTCGAGGGTGAGCGACCAGGGCACGGTGGGCGCGCTCCCCAGCTCGGGATGGTCGCGCACCGAGACGAAGGGGGTGCTCGCGTAGTAGAGCTTCTGTGGCATCCACGGCTCGAGGCCGGCGCGGCCGGCAAACATCTCGACCCGGCCCGCCCAGTGGAAGGCCGCGGTCGTCACCAGCGAAATGGCGGTGTGATCGCGATGCAGATTGACCGCCCCATCCGCGCCGAAGGTCAGCACCAGCTGCGGACGCCAGCGCCGGATCGCTTCCACCACAACCCCGATCATGTCGAGGAAGTTCTGCTGCGGCAGCTCGCCATCCGGGAAGTGCAGCACGGAGCATCGCGTGACGCCCAGGACCTTGCAGGCCGCTTCCATCTCCGCGCGGCGCATTCTGCCCAGCTCTTCGGCATCGGCCGCATCGCCGCGAAAATGCGCGGCCTGCCCGTCGGTGAAGCACAATACGCTGGTTTCGGCGCCGTCGCGATGGGCCATGAGCAGCGCACCGCCAAAGCCGCCGCTTTCGTCGTCCGGATGTGCGGTTACAACGAGGAGTCGATGGGGCAAACGGATTCGTCCTCAGGCAGGGCAAGTTCGCCGGCTGATTCGTCGTGGGAGAATTCGCCGTTGGACAAATCCTCCCACGGCAATTCGCCCTGCAGCACCGGCGCAAAACTCTTTCGATGCAAAATGGACGGCCCCAGATTCCTGAGCGCCGCCCGATGCTCCGGCGTGGCGTACCCTTTGTGCGACGCCAGCCCGTAGCCAGGATACTCCCGGTCGAGCTCACACATCCGCCGGTCCCGATAGACCTTGGCCACCACAGACGCCGCCGCGATGGAAATGCTCAGCGAATCGCCGTAGATGATCTTCGTCTGCGCATGGGGCAGATCCAGCAGCAGCGCGTCGATCAACAGATGATCCGGCTGCGGATCGAGCTTCATCACCGCGCCGGCCATCGCCATCCGGCTAGCCTGGTAAATGTTCACCCGGTCGATGGTCTCGGCGTCCACTTCCTCGAGGGCAAACGCAATGGCGCGGGCGCGCACGATGACCTCGAGGCGCTCGCGATCTTCCTGGGGCAGTTGTTTCGAATCCCGCAGCCCGCGAATCCGGGTCTCCGCGGGCAGGATCACCGCCGCCGCCACCACCGGCCCGAACAGCGCCCCGCGCCCCACCTCGTCGACGCCGGCAATCGCGGTCGCGCCCTGGGCTCGCGCCAGCTTTTCGTACTTATTCCCGCAGGCCAGCGAGCGCAGCATCCGCATCTTGCGCGTGGCGGCCGAAACTTCCTCGTCGGGCAGGGGCTTCCGACCGCGTTTCGGAATCAGATCGGCCTGCACGGTCCCCATGGGCTGAGTCTATCGCTGTAGAGCGGGAGGACGCCCGTGGAAATCAGGGATCGGCCGCATGGGCTGCGAAATTTCCTGCTGCGAATCCCTCGGGATCGCCGGCGCATCCGATGGCTATGGACCCGTAGACCATCACGCGCAGACCTCTGCTCAAAGCACAGATCGGCGACCATAAGGTGAACGCCGTGGATATCCGCGAGATTCGCTTCATACCGGGCCAGCGGACCACCCGCCACCTGCATCCCTGCACCGTAGTGGGCTACATCGCGGAGGGCACTGCGATCCTCGAGGTCGAAGGCGAGCCGCCGCAAACGGTGCCCGCGGGATCGGCCTTCCATGAGCCTGGGGGCCGTATCATCGCCGACTTCCGCAACGCGTCGGACACGGACCCGCTCACCTTCATCACGTTTTATCTGCTCGACGGCAATCAGGAGTTGATCACGATGCTTTAACCTGCGTAGGCTGCCCGCAGGCGCGACTCTGTTCCCTGCAGAGCCTGACAGCATCCATACACTGGAGCACGAAACCGGAGAACGCCATGCCCATCCTGCGCACCTGCACGAACTGCGGCAAGACCAATCGCATCCCCGCGCCTCATCTCACCGACACGGGCCGCTGCGGCGCGTGCAAGTCTCCGCTGCCGCCCGCCGCCGAGCCGCTCGCGGTCGGCCCCGCCGAGTTCGACGAGATTCTGCGCGAAGCCAAAGTCCCGGTCCTGGTCGATTTCTGGGCCGCCTGGTGCGGACCCTGCCGCATGGCCGCGCCGCACGTCGCCCAAACCGCTCGGGACCTCGCCGGGCGCGCCCTCGTTCTCAAGGTCGATACCGAGCAGCACCCGCAGCTCGCCGCCCGCTACAACGTCCAGGGCATTCCCAACTTCGCCGTCTTCACCGGCGGGCAGCTTGCGTTCCAGCAAGCCGGCCTGGTCGACGCGAACACCATGAAGTCCTGGCTGACGAAAGCCGCGGCGGTTTAGCGCAAACGCACAAACGCCCTGGCCATTGCTGATCAGGGCGTTGGGTTTCTGATTCTGCGACCGGCTACCGCTGGCCTTAGGTTCTTTCCACTTCTTTCAGCCGGGCGGCCTTGCCGCGCAGTCCGCGCAGGTAGAACAGCCGCGCGCGGCGCACCTTCGAGGAGCGCACCTTCTCGATCTTGTCGATCACTTTGCTGTTGAAGGGGAAAATCCTCTCCACGCCCTGGCCAAAGCTCATTTTGCGGACGGTAAAGCTGCCCTGCGGCCCGTTCTTGCGGGCAATGACCACACCTTCAAAGGCCTGCAGCCGCTCCTTATCGCCTTCCTTAATCCGCACCTGGACGCGCACGGTGTCGCCCGGCCCGAAGGGCGGCAAATCGGTGCGGTTCAGCTTCTCGGCAAGGCGCTGCATCACTGGATGAATGGACATAACAAGACTCTTTCCTGGGAGAAATTTGCGAATCCTCAGTTTACAGGAATTTCGCGATTCCCGCCTGGCCAGGAGCCTGTTTCGCTGGCCACTCCGTCGGCATTCCGCTGGTTGTTTGCCGGCCGTGTGCTGGCCGTTCGCTCGAGGAGAAGCCGTCTAGCTGGCGCCGTCCAGGGTATACGTCAGGTCATAAAAGTGCTGACCACCCTCGATGCGGATCGTCATCGTTCCCACAATGCCCTTCAGTTCCTCTGTGCCCGAATCGGGCACGACGGCCACGGTCATCGCCGGCGTCCCGCGGTTCATGGTGGCATTGTGCTGCAGGACAAAGCCGCCTTTCCGGCCGTCCAGCGTGCCGGTTACCCGTTCCAGCGCCACGTAGCCGCCGGAACCCTTTTCCCGGTCGAGGACACTGAGCATCGAGCCCTGTCCGGTCGCCTCCAGAGGCCCGTGAAACTGCTTGTCCAGCGCCATCCGCAGCAACCCGGCTGCCTCCGCCTGGGGATTATCCGTCTTTTCCGGCACCAACCTGACATCGAACGACCCTGTCACCTGCTGCTCCATGTTCCTCCTGACTGTTGTGCCGGGCCCGCCCATCGATCCGCCAAACCCCGCCCACTTTGAGCAAGATAGCATTCCCCGGCGCCGTCGAATGGCATCCAAAGTGCCATGAACGGAATTGCCATCCACAGGTTCGGCGCGCCTCTGGTCCCCGGGGTGCTGCTCGCCTTCGTTCTCGCCGGCTGCCACAGCAATCAGAATCCGACTCAGCCGCAGCCGGTCTCGAGCGGCGATCCGGCCGCAGCCAATCTGGCTCCGGTCAGCGACAGCACGGGGAATCCGCCTCCGCCGCCGGCCGATCAGGACGCGAGCGGCGCGCCCCCGCCAGCCTCCGATGCGTACGCCTCGGGCCCGGTGCCGGAGGGTCAGGACTATGGTGATCAGGGCTATGGCAATCAGGGGTATGGCGACACCGCCGAAGACGTCGCCTCCGACCCACCGCCCGCTCTCCCGGACTACGACCAGCCTCCCTGCCCGGGCGACGACTATATGTGGACGCCTGGCTACTGGGCTTACGCTTCCAACGGCTACTACTGGGTTCCCGGCGAGTGGGTTCTGGCGCCCTGGGTCGGCGCTCTCTGGACCCCTGGCTACTGGGGCTTCGACGGAGGCCGTTATCGCTGGTACCACGGGTACTGGGGCTCCCACATCGGCTTCTACGGGGGCGTCGACTATGGCTACGGCTACGACGGCGATGGCTACGAAGGCGGCTACTGGCGCAACAACGCCTTCTACTACAACACCGCGATCACCCGCGTGAACCGCGGCGACGTCCACAACGTCTACAACTACCACGTCTCGGCCCGCAACAACTCCCATGTCAGCTACAACGGGGGCCACGGGGGCCTCAGCTACCGCCCGACGGCATCGCAGCAGGCCGCGCAGCGCGAGCGCCACGTCGCTCCGCTGGCGTCCCAGCGCGACAGTGCGCACAACGCCGAGCAAAACCAGGCCCAGTTCGAACGCAACAACCACGGACATCCGCAAACCGTCGCCGAAACCCGCCCCATGAACGACGGCCGCAACGCGCCTGCGCGGCGTGCTGAAGACTTTCATCAGGCCCCGGCGGCGACTGCGCACCAGCCTGCCCGGACGTCGCCCGCGCCCATCACTCGCTTAAACCGCCAGCCCGAGCATCCCGTTTCCAACAATCATCCTGCGCCCACTGTCACCCGGCCCGAGAACCGCACCACGCAGCAGCCGAATCCTCATCAGCCGCGCCCGGGCCAGCGGATGAATCCCAACGAGCCACGTTCCGCCCCGCCGCGAACTGTGGCTCCGCAGCACGAGCTCCACCCGCAGCCCGGAGCGACACAGCGGCCGCCGCAGGAACAGCGTCCCGCCGCGCCCCCGCGTCAGGAGACACGTCCGCAACCTCCTCCGCATGCGGAAAATCGCCCAGCTGCTCCACAGCACCCGCAAACGCAGCCGCACCAGCAAACGCAGCCTCACCGGCAAACGCAGCCTCGCCAGGAAAACCACCCGGAGCAGCCTCACCAGCCGGAGCATCCGCAGGGCAAGCCGAACGATAACCACCCACACTGAGTTCGTTGGATCAAAATTCGAGCGGGCCCGCGCACTCGGGCCCACCGCTCGCGCCAGGTCATCCGCGCTTCAGGCCGCGCGCTCCTGCCGGATGGCGGTCCGCGCCAGCAGCTCCCGCAAGCGGTAAGCGCGCTCCAGCTGGGCTGCAACCAGGAGGTGCTGACGGCGCTGATGGTCCGCGTCGTCGATCAGCGGCAGAGTGCGCTCATCGCGCGCCGCACCGGCTTCGAGATCGAGGATCGCCGATTCGAGGGTGAGGCGGAATCGGGCGCTGACGTGAATCGTATGGGGAGGAGAGAGCCGTTCGAGGATCATTTTTGGGTCCGCAGCTAAAGTTTTTCCTGCTGCAGCCGATTCTAAGGATGAGCCCCGTTGCGCGCGACCCCTCTCCGTACCTCAGGCAAGAAACTTTCGGCTCAAGGTGTCTCTTTCCGGGACAGCCGGACTTTTTCCGGGGCGGCTCCGAGCCAGCAGCTCCCTCTCACAGTTCCCCGCTGCGCTCCCGCACCAGCTTCTCGACCCGCAGCACAAAGGCCTCCAGCGCCTGCGAGCCCTCATCCCCCTTGCCCCGGGTCCGCACGCTCACCCCTTCGTTCGCTTCTTCCTTATCGCCCATCACCAGCACGTAGGGAATCTTCTGCAGGGTGAAATCGCGGATCTTGGCGTTCATCTTCTCGTTGCGCGCGTCGATCTCCACCCGCACCCCTGCCTTTTGTAACCGCTGCTGAACCTTTTTCGCGTAGTCGTGATGCCGCTCGCTGATCGGCACCAGGGCAGCCTGCACCGGCGCCAGCCACAGCGGAAAGGCCCCCGCGTACAGCTCGATCAGATACGACACCATCCGCTCCATGGTGCTGATGATGGCGCGATGGATCATGACCGGCCGGGGCTGCGTCCCATCAGCGGCGTTGTATTTGAGCCCGAACTGATTCGGCAAATGAAAATCGAGCTGGATGGTCGAGTAGGTCTCCTCGTGCCCCATTACGTCGGCCAGCTGGATATCCAGCTTGGGCCCGTAAAACGCCGCGTCGCCCTTGCTCTCGCGGTATTTCAACCCCAGCGAGTCCATCGCTTCGCGCAGCACCCGCTCGCCCAGCTCCCACATGGCGTCGTTATCGACGTACTTCTCCTTGTTGGCGGGATCGCGCAGCGAGAGCCGGTAGGTGTACTGGGTGATCCCGAGGTCCCGATAGGCCCGCTCCACCAGCTGCATTACGTTTGAGAACTCTTCCTTGATCTGCTCCGGCATGCAGAAAATGTGCGCGTCGTTCAGCGTCATCGAGCGCACCCGGCTCAGCCCGCTGAGCACCCCCGACCGCTCGTAGCGGTACATCGTGCCCAGCTCCGCCAGCCGCACGGGCAGGTCGCGATAGCTGTGCAGCTTCGCTTCGTACACCAGGATGTGGTGCGGGCAGTTCATCGGCCGCAGCACCATCTGCTCGGTCTCGAGGTCCATGGGCGGGAACATATCTTCGTGGTAGTGCTCCCAGTGGCCGGAGCGCTTGTAGAGGTCCACCTTGGCGAGGCTGGGCGTGTAGACATGCTCGTAGCCGAGCTCGCGCTCGAGGCCGAGAATGTAGTCCTCCAGGAGCCGCCGGATGGTCGCGCCCTTCGGCAGCCACAGCGGCAGGCCCGCGCCCACCTCGTCGCTGACGGTGAACAGCTCCAGCTCCTTGCCGAGCCGGCGGTGATCCCGCCGCTTCGCGTCCTCCAGCTTCTCCAGATACGCGTCGAGATCCTTCTTCGAGAAGAACGCCGTCCCGTAGATCCGCTGGAGCTGCGGGTTCTTGTCATCGCCCAGCCAGTACGCGCCCGACAGGCTCATGACCTTGAACGCCTTCACCCGCCCGGTGGACGGAACATGCGGCCCGCGGCAAAAGTCCACGAACTTCCCGTTCTTATAGAGCGAAATCGTCTCGCCAGGCTGGGTGAACTTCTCCACGAAGTGGACCTTCATGAAGTCGTTCCCGGCCTTAAACTGCTCGAGCCCCTGCTCGCGCGGCTCCTGCTCGCGGACAAACTTCTCGTCCCGCGCCGTGACTTCTGCCATCCGCCCTTCGATCAGCTTCAGATCCTCGGGCGTAAACGGGGTGGGCCGCCAGAAGTCGTAGAAGAAGCCCGTCTCGGTCGCCGGCCCATGGCCCAGCTTCGTCTCGGGAAACAGCTCGGTCACCGCTGTCGCCAGCACGTGCGCCGCCGAGTGGCGCAGCACCTTCAATGCCTCGGGATCTCTCTCCGTCAGCAGTTGCAGGGCGACATCTTCCTCGAGCGGCGTCGCCAGATCCACCAGCCGCTCCGCATGCGGGTCCTCCGCGCCATACATCGAAGCCTCGCCCTGCGGCGCGCTGACCGGCGCCGTGGCTGCTTTCAGGGGGCGAATCCGCGCCACCACCGCGGCCTGCGCAAGGCGCGGCGAAATGCCCTCGGCAATCGCCAGAGGAGTGGTCCCGGCCGGAACTTCCTTCACCGACCCATCGGGGAGTTGAACCTGAATCGAACTCATAAAAGCAGGGTACAGGGTCGAGGGTTCAGGGTGAAGGTCACCAGAGGGGTTCCGCAGCCGCCGATTTCCGAAGCGGTTTTTCCTCCCGGCTCCCGGATTCGCGCTTCCGGCTGCTCCCGGGTACTTTAGTCAGCGCCTCTTGCACTCTGACGTTCGCCGCGCTTCCCCGTTCGTAGCACGCGCCTCCACGGATTCTTTGCTCGCATGCGGCCAGCGCCGTTTAAGATGGGAGGCGATCTCCCAAAGCAACCTCGTTATGTCCGCAGGATCTGAGAATCCCCGAATGCGCATCGCCACCGCCGCCTGCGTGGTGCTGCTTGCTGCCCTCACCGGCTGCCAGACCATCCAGAACTCTTCGCCCACCCAGACTCTGGTCCGGGTTATCGACGCTTCCTACAATGCCCCCGCGGTCAGCGTCTCCGTGGGCACCACGCCGATCGCCACCAACATCGCGGCGGCCACCATCACCAACTACGCCTTCCTGCCTCCGCAGAACACCACTGCCAGCGTCTACCCCACCGGTTCGACCAAAGCGACCGCCTCGGCGGCGGGGAATTTTCTCGTCAACGAGGAGCACTCGGTCTTCATCACCGACTCCGGCACCAGCTATACGGCCACTATCCTGACCGACCAGACCACCCTGCCGCCCGCCGGAGATTTTTCCCTCCGCATCGTGCAGCAGGCGATCAACACGGGCGCCGTCGATGTCTATCTGCTGAGCGGCAGCACCGCTCTGGCCGACGCCAAGCCGCTGCTCAGCGCCATCCCGGCGCAAACCGCCTCCGCGTATGTGAATGTGCCGGCCGGAAGCTACACCATCGCCGTCACGCCAACGGGGAACATCAAGAGCGCGTATACCAGCACCGCTCCGGTCACCTTTTCCGCCGACCAGGTGCGCACCTTCCTCATCATGGACGCGCAGCTCACCACGAATCCGCCGGTCACGGTGGTTATCGGGAACGATTTGAACTGACCGGCTCAGCTGGCCGCGGCTCTTACCTGCCTTCGAGCGCCTCGCAGCAATCCGGGTCGAGCCTGGCCGGCGCATCCCGCAACAGAATCTCCATCGCCTGCTCGTGCGTCATGCCGGCGCGGTAGGGACGATCCTCGGTAAGCGCCCCGTAGACATCGGCCACGGCGATGATGCGCGCCTCCATCGGCAGATCTCGCGCTCCCAGATGGTTCGGATACCCGCTCCCGTCGAGCTTCTCGTGGTGCGCGCCGGCAATCTCCGCCAGTTCCCCGAACGATCCGATGCGCGCGAGAATCTCCCGCGTCAGCCGTGGATGCTCCTGGACCACCTGCCATTCGCCGGCATCCAGCTTGCCCGGCTTATCGAGGATGGAGTTCGGGACGCTCAGCTTTCCCAGATCGTGCAGCAGCGCCGCGCGATGCACCAGTTGCACCCGCGCCGGGCTCAGCCCCAGCCGCTGCGCAATCCGCGCCGCCGCCTCCGTTACCCCCAGGGAGTGGCGGAAGGTGAACGACGACTTCGCGTCCACCACGTCGGCAAACGCTTCGCAGATCAGATCGATGTCCGCGCCCTGCAGCCGGTTCACCTCTTCGGGAGCAAGATCCAGAACCGCCCGGCGGGTCTCGCTTTCCGGCGTGGTTGCCAGTGCCTGGCGCCACAGCGCCCCGCTGCCCTGCAGCCGCTCGACAATGCGCACCAGCTCGGGATCGAACCACTTGCGGCTCCGCTCCCGCAGGACCTCCAGGGCGGCATCGGTTCCCCGCTCTGTCGCGAAGACATCCAGATGCTGGGCGACGGCCAGAATCCTGGCCTCGACCGGGATCGCTTTCCCCGTCCGGCGCTCCGGATAGCCGCTGCCATCCCAGTGCTCGTCGAGCCCGCGCACCGCCTCGGCGGCCGCGTCGCCGAGTCCCAGCTTGCGCAGGATATGCGCGCCCCGGTCGCAGCGCAGGGTAATCATCTCCTGGTTGTTGCGGTGCTGGGTCAGCCCGATGCGCACGATGCCGGCTACGCGCTCGAGCGCGTTCGCCCCGGGCAGGACGCTGGTCCACAGCAGCCGCAGCGTGGACCCCCTGGGACGGTTCGGGCGCGTCCAGTCTTCGAGCTTCACCCCGGCCTTCACCCGGCGCTCGTCGCCGCCGCCGATGATCTGGCACAGCCGCGCAGCGTTGCTGCTGCAGCCCACGTCTTTGAGTAACAGCGCATAGTACAAACTCGCCCGCTGCGCTCGCGTCAGCCCCAGTTCCTGTCCCAGCCGCATGCCCAGCAGGCAGCTGCGCAGAGCGTGCCCGGGCACGGCGCCTTCCGTCAAATCGAGCGCAAACGAGAGGGCAGAGAGAATCTCCGCCAGCGAGATGCCGGGGGAGGATAACTCAGGCAGAGGCAGAACCCGCTCACGGGCGGGGACAAGCGAAAAGGTCGTCATCCGGGGAGCGTTCTCCGACGCGTGCAGCGAAGCTACCAAAGCGCCGCGCCGAAAGAACTCCCTCCAAATGGGGGGGCAGATTACCTCGGGAATCCGCTCAGCCCTGCTGCGCCTGTCGCTTCTCCATCCGCAGCAGCTTTTCCTTCCGCTCGATCCCCCAGCGATACCCCGTGGGTTTGCCATCCTTTCCAATCACCCGATGGCACGGCACCACCACCGCTACCGGATTCGTTGCGCAGGCCCGCGCCACCGCGCGCACCGCTGTTGGCTGGCCCAGCGACGCCGCCAGTTCTCCATAGCTCCGCGTCTCGCCCCGCGGAATCCGCCGCAGAGCCTCCCACACCCGCATCTGGAACGCCGTCGCGCGCAAATCGAGGGGCAGATCGAGCGCGGCCGGATGCTCGGTGAACTGGCTCAGCACCTGCTGCAAATACGGCTCCAGCCGGGCCTCCGCCTGAATCTCCGCTGCGGGAAACTGCGCTCGCAATTCCCGCACCAGACCGCGCTGGCCGTCGCCCAGCATCACCGCGCACAGCCCGCGCTCCGTGGCCGCAATCAGAACCTTGCCCAGCGCCGAGTCTCCCACCGCATATCCGATCTGCACGTCGCGCCCTCCGGCCCGATAGGTTCCTGGAGCCATGCCCAGCTGCCCGTTCTCGTAGGCGCGCCCCGGCCCTGAGTAGCCGGCTTCATAGATTGCGTCGGTCACCCGCGCGGCGCCCTCGGCCAGCTCCTTGCGGAACGACGCGGCCTTCCGCTGCCGCTGATACTGCGCGGGGGTCACGCCGAGGATGCGCTTGAACGTCCGCTCGACGGTGAACGGGCTCTTCCCCGTCAACTGCGCCAGTTCCTCGAGCGTGGCCCGCCGGTCGCGCTCGAGGCTGGATGAAATCGCCTCGACCCACTGCGCATCGGCGTGCCGCTGCTGCGGACGGCAGCGGCGGCACGGACGATAGCCGGCACTCAACGCGGAGGCCGGATCCGGGAAGAACACCACGTGCCCCCGCGCGGGCCGCCGGCTCGGACAGGTGGGGCGGCAAAACACTCCGGTGGTGGTCACCGCGTACACCAGTTCCCCTTCGGCGGCGGGATCGCGCGCCAGCACGGCAGCCCAGGCCTGATCCTCACTCATCATGGAGGTAACACTCGCTGTTGGGTTCATCGTAACTCGCTCCTCACTGCCTCTCAGCATGGCAGCAGGCGCGCGGGCGCACACTCCGAACCTTGCGGGCAAATTGCGGGGTTCGCAGAAACCGGGATCACCGAGCTCAGCTCGATGGGGGAAAGGAATTCTTCACCACCGCCACCACCCTGGCGGAAACACCGCGCGCCAGTCCGCCCGCAGCAGGGCCAGCGCCAGAATCGCGACCGCGATCAGCACGATCCCCAGCGCCTGCCGCCGCCGCAGCGCGTTGCGGGCGTCTGCCTCGGAGTCCCCGGCCGGCGTCGCCACGGCGCCTACTGTTGCCCGGGCTCAATGTTGTAGAGGAAGTAGAACCGGAGCTCCAGAAACGGTCCTTTGAACTGCCTGGGCAGCGGAGGATAGGGGGATGCCCCGGTAATTCCCGCCCATGCCGAGCGATCCAGCGCCACATCGCCCGAGGGCCCTTCGAGGGTCATCCCTTCCACGCTGCCGTCGGGCATGATCTTGAACCGGATCATGACCTTGCCCTGTTTGTTGAAGGGGGGACGCGCCTCTTCGGGAATAATGGGCCACCACGCCTGCTCGGTATCCCACACAATCCGCTGGATGTAGGGGCCGAAATCCACCCCCATCGTGTCGCTCAGGATATCGACGCCGCCCTGCGCTCCGGAGTGCTGCGACGGCGCGCCTAGACCGCTGTCGCCGCCATACTGGCCGCCTCCGCCCTTCATCGCCTGGCGCATGGCCTGCTGGATCTGCTCGTTGGGATTTCCGCTGTCGGCGTGGAACCGCGGCTGCGGCGCCATCGGCGGCGCTTCCAGCTTCGCCTGGTTGTTCTGCGGCAGCGGCTGCGCCGGAGGCGCCGGCTGCCGTTGTTCCGCCTGCTGTTGCGGTTGTGGAGTGGGAGGCGCCTGCGGTTGCTGGGTCGGAGCGGGCGCCGGAACCGGCGGCCCTGCCCGCTTCATCGCTTCCAGCTCTTCCAGCGTCTTCTTATCCAGCGTCGGATGGGGCGTCTCTGCCCTGCGGTCTTTATCCGAGATAATGTTGGTCGGCTTCGGCTTCTGAGGCTTGATCAGGTCCGGCGGCATGTCCAGGAAGGTGAGCTCCTTCTGCCGCTGCTTCATGACCACGGACGGATCGATGACTCGCACGTGGTAGATGTATTTCGGCCCATAGAACAGATACCAGGCGATCGCCATGTGGATGATCAGCGCGATCCACAGCTTCTCCCGCAGGCTGGCCCAGTTCCGGCTGCCTTCCAGCTCGTCGATGACGTGCAGCAGGTCGGTGTGGTCCAGCAGCTCGTAGCGGCTGCGCCGGAAGGCCGCGACCGCGGCCGATCCAGTCAGGCGGGGCTCGCCGTTGCCGGATTCTTCCGGTTCTTCGCCCTCGGGGGCAGAGTCGGCCGTCGGCTCGTCGGGCGGCGCTTCGGTCAGGTTTAAACGAATCGGCATTCCTGCGTCACTATGTATTTCGTGCGGCTCCAACCGCGGTCCCCTTACTCCCCTGCTGCCGGCGTAAGGGGCGGGAACGCCTCGGAGACTCGAACCAGCTCACCCCACCGGACGTTCGCGGGAAACCCGCGATCGTCCGCAGCTCCTGCACCCGCCTGAGCCACAGAATCCGGTGTGAGAGCAGTTCTGTTGTCTATTTTCTCATCAAATCGGCAGATTGACGGCTGTTTGTACAATCGAAAACGTGACCGATATCCCTCGCGCCTCCACCCGGCGAACCGCCGCTGTTCTCACCGTAAGCGACTCCTGCAGCAGGGGCTTGCGCGAGGACCTCTCGGGCCCCGCTGTGGCCCGCGAGTTAGACGCCG
Source organism: Acidobacteriaceae bacterium (assembly GCA_049679565.1). GTDB lineage: Bacteria > Acidobacteriota > Terriglobia > Terriglobales > Acidobacteriaceae > Palsa-343. The sequence continues at coordinate 2,805 of JBAUGH010000359.1, read as the reverse complement.
CCGGATTCGAAACAGTACTGCGGCTTACGGTTCCAGACGAGTCAGGGGTGCTCGAAGACGCACTTCGCCGCGCGGCCGCCGCCGCTTCCCTGGTGGTTACCACCGGGGGTACCGGGATCGCTGCCCGCGACGTGACCCCGGAGGCGACTTTTGCCGTCTGCGACCGCATCCTCCCCGGCGTCGCCGAACTGATGCGCGCCGAAGGCCGCCTCGAGACCCCGCTCGCAGTCCTGAGCCGCGCCGTCTGCGGAACCCTCGGCAGGAGCGTCATCCTCAACCTGCCCGGCAGCCCTGCCGGAGCAGTTAATTCGCTGCGCTCCGCTTTGCCGGTGCTGCCCCACGTCCTCGATCTGCTCGCCGGCCGCACCAACCATGACTCCGACGCCCTCTCCGGGCCGCCCGCATCCGACAAAGGGAAAGGTTGAACCCGCCTGAACGCGCTCTGGACGAAATTCAATCACTTCCTGCAGCACTTCCTTTTCCCGCTGGGGCCGTGGGGCGTGCTGCTCGGCGCGTTCATCGATTCGGCCTCCATTCCCATCCCCATCGACCTGTTGATGGCTCTGTGGGCGTGGTCGGATAAGCGGCACTTCTACCTCTACGCCCTGATCGGAGCGGCGGGCTCGGCGTTGGGCGGCCTGGTCCCCTTCTATCTGGGCCGTGCCGGCGGCGAGCTGTTTCTCCTGAAGCGGATTAACCGCGCGCGCTTCGAGGCGCTGAAAGGCCGGTTCGAGAAGCAGGAATTCCTTGCGGTCCTGATCCCCTCGCTGCTGCCGCCGCCCACCACCTGGAAGCTCTTCGTCTTCGGCGCGGGGGTCTTCGAGATGCGCACTCCGGTCTTCATGCTGGCCGTCTTCCTCGGCCGGACGATCCGCTTCGGCATCGAGATGGCCCTGGTGGTGAAGTACGGACCGCAGATCATCACCGCGATGGGCGCATTAGCCAAAACCCACCTCGCGCTCACGCTGCTGGTGCTGGCGGTGATCTTCGGCGCCCTGGGCTGGTGGATCTGGAGAAAGCTGAACCCGCGCGCGCCGGCCGGCGCGAAGCTCTGATCCAGAGCTCCAACCGCTTTGGGGAGGCCGGGAAATCTCGGGCCTTAAGATCGCTCTCCGCCTGCCGATGAAACTGGAGGAGGGCCCCATGGCCGCCTCGACAGTAAAGGTGCACACGACAAATACCGAGACTGTGGTTCCCGAGGGGGCCTATATCTATTCCCGGACCGATCTGCAGGGCCGGATCACTGAAGCCAACGATGCCTTTGCTGAGATCAGCGGTTATCGCGCCGAGGACATGGTCGGGAAAGCGCACAATCTCGTTCGCCATCCGGATATGCCGCGCGAAGCCTTTGCCGATATGTGGCACTCGCTCCAGGCGGGACGCCCGTGGCAGGCGGTAGTGAAGAACCGGCGAAGCGACGGCGGATTCTACTGGGTGCTGGCCAACGCTTCCCCGGTCCGCGAACAGGGGCGCGTGGTCGGCTATCAGTCGATTCGCTTCCGGCCGACCCGCGAGCAGGTCGCGGCCGCGGGCGAGGCCTACCGCGGGATTCGCGAAGGCGACCGCTCCCTGAAGATCGTCGAGGGACGGGTGGTGCGCGTGCGCTCGTCCTGGCTCAGCCGCCTTGCAGGCTCTTCTGCCCAGCTTGCGGCCAGCCTGGGTCTGGCGCTGGTGGCATGCGCCGCGGGGCTTCCGGGGCTCCTTGCCTCGGGCAGCGATTCGCTGCTCACCCACACCGCCGAGGCCGCCTTTGGGCTGAGCGCCGCCGCCGCTCTCGTCGCACTGCTCTATGCCCTGCCGAAGCAGACCCGCGATTCGCGCACCCTCCAGTCCTATCTGGACGGCGTCCTCTCATCCGGCGACCTGACGCGGCGCTGCGCGCTCATGCGGGAAGACCGCATGGGGGCGATTGGCCGCCGCCTGAACCTGCTCACCAGCTGGGTTCAGGCCACGGTCCTTTCTGTCCGCGATGCCGTCGTGCATGTCGAGAGCGGCACGCGCCACGTCTTTGAGGAAGTCATGGAGATTGAAAAAGCGGCCAATTCGCAGAGTGCTGCTTCTTCCTCGCTGGCCGCCGCGGCTGCAGAGCTCGAGCTCACCATCCGCGAAGTCTCCGAACATCTGCGCAGTACCGAGAACACCGTTCATCAGTCGGGCACCCAGGCTACGGCCGGAGCCGAGGTGACGGAGCGGGCTGCGGGCCAGATTCATTCTCTCGCCGCGGCCATCCAGGGGGCGGCCGCGGAAGTCCAGGCACTGGGGGCAACGTCGGCCGAAGTGGGTCAGATTGCCGGCGTGATTCGTGAAATTGCCGACCAGACCAACCTGCTGGCGCTGAACGCATCCATCGAAGCCGCGCGCGCGGGGGAAGCCGGCCGTGGATTTGCGGTGGTCGCGACCGAGGTCCGCAACCTCGCGGATCGGACCATGAAAGCTACCGCGGGGATTGACGCCCTGATCGTCAAGATCAAGGGCGACAGCGAACGGGCTATCAACGGGATGCGCACCGGACAGGTTCAGGTCTCGGAGAGCGTGACCATGGTGCAATCTGCCAACGAGGTCCTCACCGGCATCAACGGCCTGATGGGCGACGCCGTCAGGCAGGTGTCGGAAATCGCCAACTCCTCCTCGCAGCAGACCGAGGCCATGAATGAAATCAGCCGCAACATCACCCAGGTGGCAACCATGACGGAACAGAACGAGGCGGTCGTGCGCCGGACTACGGAGCTGATGAAGGTGCTGAATCCGATGGTCGGCCGCGTGCAGAAAGCGGTGCTCCAGTATCAGGTCTGATCCGGCTGGCTT
>JBAUGH010000358.1:0-26216 GCA_049679565.1 Acidobacteriaceae bacterium | reverse complement strand
GCGGTGAGCCCGATGGCCAGGTTGAGCGGGATGGCAGAGCTGAGCTCTCCCACGAGCACGGGAAATCCGGCAGAAGCAACCCGTCCGAAGTTGTAACAGAAGCCAACGCCGGTGCCCCGCACACCGGCGGGAAAGAGCTCACTGAAGAGAGCGCCCATGCTGGCGGGGATACCCGCGGAAAAAAATCCAAGAGGGGCGCCGAGACAGAAGATGGCAGCGTTGCCGACAGGCAGGATCAGGCAGGCTCCAACCATAGCGGCGCAGCAAAGGGAGAAGATCACGATGGTGCGGCGACGGCCCAGAAGATCGAGTATCCAGGAGGCGGCAAGGCAGCCCAGTGCAAAGAACACAATGAGAATCCCCAGCCATGCGCTCATATCGGGAACAGAAAGGTGGCGATTTTGGATCAGCCAGGCAGGCAGCCAGACGGTGAGTGCGTAGTAGCCTCCGTGCGCGCCGAGCCCCAGCAGGGCCGCGAGCAGAGTGATGCGGAGGGTTCCGGGAGAGAAAATCTCCATGGCGGAAGAAAGACGAACAGGGCGTTCGGAGTGGGAATGATGAGGCCCTTTGAGTGACCTCTGGATGTAGAGCAACAAAAGCGCCGGCAGAAACCCGACAGCAAAGAGCGCACGCCACGCGAGGTCCTGGGGCAGGCAGAGGAACGCGGCCATGGAACAGACGACAGCAGCGCCCCAGCCGACGGCCCACCCGCTCTGCAGAGTGCCGAGGGCTCTGCCACGCACGGCTGCGGGAACAGCTTCCGCGAGCAACACGGTGCCGACGGTCCATTCACCGCCGAAGCCGAACCCCTGAAGCGCCCGGGCCAGGATGAGTTGCCGGACATTGTGAGTGAGAGCGGACCCGAGACTGAACACCGCGAACCATGCAATCGTGACCTGCAGCATGCGGACACGGCCGTAGCGGTCTGCAAGGACTCCGGCGAACCAGCCTCCAAAGGCGGATGCGGCGAGCGCGGCACCGGCGACCGAACCGGCGGCCGATTTCGAGATGTGCCAGGTTGCGAGGAGTGCGGGGAGGATCAGGGAATACATCTGGGCATCGAACGCGTCAAGGGTCCAGCCCCCGAAGCAGGCCAGGAATGTGCGGCGTCCGGCGCGGTCAAGATCGCGATACCAGTCGAGCATAGAGAGTTGGGTCTGGCTGGCTCCTGGTTATCGGATATCCACATGGTAGGAAAAGTGGGTTGCCGGTCCGCGGGACAATCGCCATTCGAGCGGAGTGCGATCGTAACCGGACGCGACTCTTTCGATAACGACCACCGGCGTTCCTTTGGCCAGCTGCAGGTGGGCGGCATCTTCGGAACTAACGGTCGCCACGGTGAGAGTCTCGCTGGCGGATGCAACAATCTGTCCGCAGAACTCTTCGTAGGCCGGATAGAGCAGATCGCCGACGCGTTCGATCTCCAGGCTGGCGAAGTTTCGGAACTTATCCCAGGGAAGCCAGATATCCTCGACCAGCACCGGCTCTTCATCAATGGAACGGAGGCGCAGCATGTGGATGGCTTTGCTTCGATTTCGCATCTGCAGGGTTGCGGCCACCGGCGGGGGGCCCTCGACTACCTCGCGCAGAAGAATCCTGCTGCTGGGGATGCGGCGCTCTCCGCTCTTCTCCTGGAAGCGAAAGAAGCGAAACAGCGAGCCGTCGAAGGTCGCCCTTCTAACGAAGGTTCCGCGACCCTGAATGCGATCGAGCAGACCCTCGGCGACGAGGAGGTCGACGGCCTTACGAACCGTGCCGACCGCGATGCCATACACTTTGGCAAGCTCCTCCTGCCCGGGAATCGCCTCGCCGGCACGCCATTCCTGCCTGGCAATCCTGACGACAAACTCATCGCGCAGTTTCTGATAACGCAGGAGCCGCGGATCGGTATTGAGCATGCACCCCTCCAGTCATGTAGATATTGACACATCCAGATGTCTAAAGGTAGAGTCTCGTGAAGAAATATTTTCGGCGTTTGCCGGCGCGGAACTTTCATCCTGAGGAGACAGTTCCTCCCGAATTCCCCTTACCCTTTCGCGGCTAAGGCGGAATCATGTGGAGCCAGCAACCCGGCATGGAGTGTCGTGGCTGGTAAGGGCAGAGCTTCCCGAGTCCTGAGGTTAACCGGCAGACTTGCATGGTTTTTACTGCTGCTGGCGACAGGAGCGCCGAGCGCTTCTGCTGCCGCTTCCGTCTCCGTCACCAGCCGCATCTTCCGGGCGGAAATCACCGCGTCTGGCGACTACACGCTGCAGGTTAACGCCTGGGACTGGGAATTTCGCGGCACGGTTGGAACCACGGTCTCCGGGTTGCGATCCCAGTCCGGCCACGATGCTCTGGGCGCTTACCGCGAGATTCGCTTCACCTATTCCGCAAACGGACGGCGCGAGGGAGTGCTGCGCCTTTACGAAGATCGCCCGGTCGCAGAATGCAGCATGCGGATGTTGAGCTCGGGCGCCAACCAGGGAGCTTTTCCGGATTTTCGGTCCTATCCGGAGAACCTGTACCGGCTGGGATTCCAACCGGTGCCGCATGCCCTCTACGAATTCGGGGCGCTCGGGAGTGAAGGACCCTGGGTCATGTTCGACGGCCAGCGGCACACGCTGGTCACTTCGCCGGCGGATCACTTTTTTGTTTCGGACATGCAATCGGACGGGAAACTGGCCAGTGCAATCACCAGCAGCGTAGCGGAGCTTCCCGCCGGGTTCTCGCACGGCACCATGCTGGTCGCGGGAACCGGGATCAACTCCACCATCGATGCCTGGGGCGCAACCCTGCAGAAGGACGCTGGCCGTCGCTCCCCTTCCTCGCAAGCCGATATTTTGCTGCGCAAGCTGAGTTACTGGACGGACCACGGCTCGTCCTACTTCTATACCTTCGATCCGCAACTGGGTTATCGAGGCACCCTCCTGGCCGTGCGAAAGAAGTTCGATGAACTGCATGTGCCATTCGGGAGTCTGCAGCTCGACAGCTGGTTCTATCCGAAGGGCGCCTACGCCGACTGGCATCGCACGAAATGGACAAATGGAGTTGGCGGAATCTACCGCTACGAGGCCGACCGCTTCCTCTTTCCCAACGGGCTGGGCAACTTCTCCGCCAGACTGGGCCTGCCGTTGATCACTCATTCGCGGTGGATCGACCGCTCCAGTCCCTATCGCGAAGAGTATCGGATGTCCGGCGATGTCATTGTGGACCCGCGTTACTGGAATCGCACGGCGGCCTGGCTGCGGTCCTCCGGGGTGGCCATCTATGAGCAGGACTGGCTGGGGCGATATGCAAAGGCCGAAACGAACCTCACCGATCCCGAGGCATTCCACGACAACATGGCGCAAGCCATGCACAGCTACGGGCTGACGATGGAGTACTGCATGGCGGCTCCGGCTGATTTTCTGCAGGGCGTGCACTACAACAATCTCACGACGATTCGGACCAGTCACGATCGCTTTCAGCGCAGCGACTGGGATATGTTTCTCTACGATTCGCGGCTGGCGACCGCACTGGGGATCTGGCCGTGGACCGATGTCTTTCTCAGTTCCGAGGAGGCGAACCTGGCGATCTCCACGCTTTCTGCGGGGCCGGTGGGGGTGGGCGACTCGCTGGCGCAGATCGACGCCGCCGATTTGCTGCATGCTATCCGTGGAGATGGTGCAATTGTGAAGCCCGACGTGACGATTCGCCCGCTCGACTCCATGTATCTCGAGGATGCCCGCGGCGGATCCGGTCCCATGGTGGCGGAGTCCTGGACGGACTTCGGGAAGACCAGGATTGCTTATGTGTTCGCCTACCCCAGGCACGAGGGAACTGCGGTGGAGGTGCGGCCCTCGGACGTGGGTTTTGCCGGGGAGACGTATCTGTACAACTGGAAAACGCGAACCGGAGAGACGATTGCGGCCGGCGGCTCGGCAGAGCTGCCCTTTCAGGACGGCTGGGGCTACGGAGTCATTTCTCCCGTCGGCCGGTCGGGCATGGCGCTCGTCGGAGACACCGAGCAGTTTGCCACTGCGGGCCGCATGCGTATTCCGGCTCTGCGGGATGACGGCGCTCTGCATTTCGCGGTTGCGTTCGCGCCCGGCGAAACGTCCAGGACCCTGGCGCTCTACAGTCCCGGGAAACCGCGCGCGGATTCCAATACCGGGGACCTCGAAGAGAGCTATGACGATCGGAGCCATCTCGCATTTTTAACAATTCGTGCGCGGCGCGGACTCACTGTGCCGGTGGAGGTCCGCGTACAGCAGATCTCTTCTCCCGACAGGGCCGCAGATCGATAACTCCAGGGGGCGCAGATGAAGGATCGCGATGGAAGGCAGCAGGAGTTGAGGACAGGGCCATCCCGGCGCTCGTTCCTGAAGGGGGCGACGGCGGCGTCGATGCTGGGTGGCGCAGCCGGCGCTTCGGCGCTGGCTGCAGCGGCCAGGGCGGAGGGCCAGACGGTGCGCCGTCCAAACGTGGTTTTGTATGTGGCCGATCAGATGCGCTGGGATTTTGTCGGCGCCTATGGGCTGAATCCTTCTGTGAAAACGCCCAACCTGGACAGCATTGTGAGCCGAGGAGTTGCTTTCACCGGCGCTGTCACCAATCAGCCGCTATGCTCACCTTCACGCGCGTGCATGATGACCGGCCGCTATGCGACGGAAACAGGTATGTGGCGGCTCGATCTCGAAATGAAACAGGACCTGCCTACGCTGGCGACCGAGCTGCGGAGCCACGGCTACTCCGCCAACTTCATCGGCAAATGGCATCTGGGTCCTGTCGATCGCCAGGCCAACCGCGGCCATGGCTATGTCGAGCCGCAATACCGAGGGGGATTTCTCGACTTCTGGGAAGGGTCGAATGAGTTAGAGAGGACCTCGCATCCCTACGAAGGAACGATCTGGGATGGGGCGGGCCATCCGATCCATTTCCAGGATCAGTACCGGGTTGATTTTCTGACGGATCGCGCGGTGGCATTTCTCCAGCAGCCGCAGGAGAAGCCGTTCCTTCTTTTCATCTCGCAGCTGGAGCCGCACTTTCAGAATGACGAGCTGCGCTTTGTGGCCCCGAAGGGCTATGCCGAGCGGTATCAGAATCCCTATGTGCCGTCGGATTTGCTGCATCTGCCGGGGGACTGGCAGGCTCAGCTTCCCGACTACTACGGATGCGTCGAGAAGATCGACGAATCGGTCGGGCGCATTCTCGCGACTCTGAAAGAGCAGAATCAACTGGACAACACCATTTTTTTGTTCAGCAGCGATCACGGCTGCCAGTTCAGAACCCGCAACGTCGAGTACAAGCGCAGCCCGCACGACAGCTCCATCCGGGTGCCATGGGTGATGCAGGGACCGGGCCTCAGCCAATCCATGATGTTGCCGGAGATCTTCGGCAACATCTGCATGACGCCGACCCTGCTGGACGCCGCCGGCTTTCGGGCGCCGGCTTCCATGAAGGGCGAGAGCGTGCTGCCGCTGCTGCGCAATCCGGAGACGAGAAGGAACTGGAAGAACGAGGCGCTCATCCAGATCAGCGAATCCATGGTTGGCCGCGCGTTGCGCACGCGGGAGTGGACGTACTGCGTGGCGGCCCGAGGTCTGGATGGCAAGACGGTCGAACGAAGCGACCGCTACGACGAGTACCAGATGTACAACGACTTCGGCGAGCCGGCGCAACTGGTCAACCTGGCAGGGAGGGCGCCGTTTCACGACGCCGCGAGCATGCTTCGCCAGCAACTGATCGAGGCAATTACCGCTTCAGGCGAGCCGGCACCTGCGATTACGCCGGCGGAGCTCTACCCGTAGGGCGTCCGAGGCGCGCCGGATGCGATGAAGAGGAGCAGGGATGGGCAAGAGCAGCGAAGACCGGAACCAGGCGATCACGCGCAGGGAATGGCTGGCAGGTGCAGCAGCCGCGGGCATTTCCATGCTGGCGCCCCGGGCGATGGGAGCGGACACTCCGGCTGGCGCCGGGCAGACGATGGGGAAACCGGAAGGCACGATGCCATCCGTTCCAGGCGCGGCAAAGCTCAACGTGGTGTATATCGTGGCCGACGATCTGGGCTGGGCGGATGTCGGCTACCACGGGCTCTCTGAAATTCGCACGCCCCACATCGACAAGCTGGTCAGCGAGGGAGTCGAGCTGGATCGTTTCTATGGCTGTCCGGTCTGCTCGCCCTCGCGTGCCTGCCTGCTGACCGGCCGCTCGCCCATGCGGTACGGAATGATCTACGAAGTGGTACGTCCCTGGCAGACCCATGGTGTCCCGCAGGAAGAACGGCTGATGTCGGAGGCTTTCCGGGATGCGGGCTACCAGACGTGGGCGGTCGGCAAATGGCACCTCGGCCTGTGGAACAGAAAACTTGTCCCGAACGGGCGCGGCTTCGATCACTACTACGGATTTCTTACCGGAGAGATCGACTACTTTCAGCACACCCGCGAGGACAGTTTGGACTGGCAGCGGAATGGAACCTCGGTCCGGGAACCTGGGTATTCCACTGACCTGCTGGCCGCGGAGGCCGCCCGGCTCATCGAGCAGCGCGACCGAGCGAAGCCGTTCTTTCTCTATCTGCCATTCAATGCTCCGCATCAGCCGCTGATGGCTCCCGACGATTTGATCCGCAGCTATGCCGCAATCGAGGACCAGCAGCGACGGACCTATGCGGCGATGGTGACCTCGCTCGATGCGGGCATCGGGCGGGTGAAGGAGGCGCTCGACCGATCGGGAGCCGGCGGCAACACCCTGATCGTGTTCCACAGCGACAACGGCGGCCAGACGAAAAAGGGCGCGGTCAACCATCCCCTGCGGGCGGGGAAGAGCACTGTGTTCGAAGGCGGCATTCGCGTGCCGGCGTTCCTGCATGCGCCGGGTTTGCTTCCGGCGGCCAGAACCTCGCAACAGGTTCTCACCAATCTCGATATGTTCCCCACTTTGGCTGCGGCGACGGGCGTGGAGCCAGGCAACCGGCAACCCTTCGATGGGCGCGATCTCTGGCGCGCGCTCGCGGCCGGGCAGATCACGGAGCGGGAGGATCTGTTTTTTGCCATTGGGGAACGGGACGTGTGGCAGCACGCGGTTTTCCACGGTCCCTGGAAACTGGTGCTGGAAAAGAAGCAGGCGGACTTCCGCCTGAACCCCGCAGACCCACCCGAGAAGGCCATGCTGTTTCGCATTGCGGAGGACCCTTACGAAAAGGACGATGTTTCCGGCGGGCATGCGGATGTCGTGGCCGATCTGACCGCGCGCGTGCGCGCCTGGTGCGCGCTGCATCCTCGAGGAGACATCGGTCTCTCTTCGGAAAGGCACCCAGGGTTCATCGCGCCGGAGGAGTGGGCCGACTGCGCCCTGCGATAGCCGGGCCTCAGGACGGGGACCGAGAAAAGCCAGAAAGCTCTTGACAGTTCCATGATTTGCGCCGTATCACTAGTCAACCAGAGATATTGTCATCTATATGAGTGGAGGAGTGAACGGGAGATGAAAGGAAAGATCAACTGGCGCGGCCGGTGCCCACGCGGAACGTGCCTGGCAGTCTCCGCCGGAGCGCTTCTCCTGCTGGTCCTCCTGATGGCCGCCACATCGCTTTGCGCGCAAACCATCAGCGCCACCCTGACGGGGAACGTCTATGACTCATCGGGAGCAGTGATCAGCGGAGCGCGCGTGACGATCACCGACGTCCACCAGGGAACTCACTATGAAACAGTGACGAACGACGCGGGCACCTACTCGGTTCCGGGGCTGCAGCCTGGCGTCTATCAGATTCAGGTGGAAGCCGCCAACTTCAGGAGCGAATTGATATCGAATGTCTCGATTGAGGTGGGACAGGTAGCCCGCGAGAACGTTACCCTGCAGCCCGGCAGCGTCAGTTCCACAGTGCAGGTTGCCGGATCCGGTGTGGCCCTCAATACCGACGACTCCACGGTGGGACAGGTGATTCAGAACCGCAGCGTGGTGGGTCTGCCGCTGAACGGGCGCAACTACCTGCAACTTTCGCTGCTGACGGTGGGCGTTGCGCCGGCCAGCGGCAGCCGGGTTCAGGGAACCGGTGGTTTCAGCGCCCTGGGGCAGCACGGGTTTCAAACGCGAGTGATCCTCGACGGCGCGGATAACAGCTCGACACTGTCCGGCGGAGAGCTTGGATATCAGTCGCAGCTGGTGACGCCGTCGGTGGATGCGGTGCAGGAATTCAAGGTGATCACCGACAACGGCTCCGCGGAATACGGATTCCGCATGGGGGGAACGGTGATCGTCTCCACGAAGTCCGGGACGAATTCTTTTCATGGCACGGCCTACGAATTTTTCCGCAACAATGTGCTGGATGCGGCGAACTACTTTTCCAGCGGTCAGCCCGAGCCGCCCTACCACCGGAACGAATTCGGCGGCGTCCTGGGAGGTCCGATTCGCAGAGACAGGACATTTTTCTTTGCCAGTTACGACGGCACGCGGATCAGCGAGCGGGAGCCTTCGATCACCACCGTACCTCTGCCGGCGATGCTGCAGGGAAATTTCTCCGGCCTGCCGCCGATCTACGATCCGGCCACGACCACAGCGGCAGGAACCAGGACGCAGTTTGCGAACAACCAGATTCTTCCCGGTGACTTCGACTCGGTCGCATCCAAACTGATCGGCCTCATCCCGGCCCCGAATCTCTCGGGAATTACCAACAACTATTACTTCGACAGTCCGTCCACGGATAACCCAACCGAAATCGATGCGCGGCTGGACGAGACCTTCAACAATCGTTACCGCGGGTTCGTTCGCTATAGCCACCGCAGCGACAACTCCTCCAACGGCGGTCCGCTTCCACTTCCGGCCGACGGCGGTGCATGGACCACGCTGCAGATGACTGCCAATAGCGCGGTGGCGGACCTGAATACAGCGATCTCGCCGACGACCTATAACGATGCGGTGGCCAGCTTTGCCGATCTGACGACGCTGCTGGGCACCCCCGCGACCCAGAATGAGAACGCCGCGTACGGCCTGAACGGGCTGACACCTTTTGGAATCTACAATCAGACGGGATTGGCGGACATCCAGTTCACCGGCTATTCCGATATCGGCAGCAAACTCTCCAACCCCAACCGCAATGACCTGAGCGTCGTTCAGGCATCGGACCGGCTATTTCTCTCGCGGGGGCGTCATTCCATCACGGTGGGCGCGGCGTTCCTGGGTCAACAAGTGGCCAGGCTGACGGCCAAAAATGCGCGGGGAAAGATCGGCTTTACCGGAGCCTATACGGAAGACCCCGCGAATCGGGCCACCACTGGCAGCGCCATCGCGGATTTCCTGCTGGGCGATATCCAGACGCTCGCGCTGAGCAATCTTGCGGGGGAGACAGCCACCAGTCTGACGTATTCCGCCTTCGCGCAGGACGACTGGCATGCCACTTCTGCGCTTACTTTGAATCTCGGCGTGCGATGGGATCGGTTCGGCCGCCCCAGCTTTGGGCATTCCCAGGTGAATAAGTTTGTCTTCGCGCCCGGCTCGCAGAATTACCAGATCGTCTATCCCGGCGGATTACGGGACTGTGGCTGCAGCGAGGACTGGAAGAATTTTGCGCCGCGCATTGGGTTTGCGTATCAGGTGCGGCCCGGCACCGTGATGCGCTCCGGCTTCGCCATCGTTTACGGGGAGCCCGACGGAATGGCGGATACGGCAGCGGGATATTACAACCAGTCGCCGAACTACGACGCAATCTCGGTCAAGGGGAATGAGCTGAAGAAGCCTGCCGGCCAGTTGGCCAGCGGATTCCCTACTGAGAACTACACATCGGGCACGGTGCCCGCCGACGTCAATGTGGACCTGGCCGAAGTCTACCTGCCGACCCAATATTCGATGCAGTGGTTCGCCGACGTCCAGCAGCAGATCGGGCCGAACGCGGTCTTTACGCTGTCCTATCTGGGGTCGGGTACGCGCCATCTGATCACGCAACTCGATACGAACCAGCCGCCGCCCGGACCGGGAAGCATCAACAGCCGCGAGCCGCGGCCTGCTTTCGACAGCATTTACCAGGAGGCTCCGGCCTCCAGCGCCTCTTATGACGCGCTGACGGCAAAGTTCGACCGCCGCTTTCACAGCGGGTTCATGGTGCTGGGATCCTATACCTGGTCGCACGCCATCGATAATGACGTGGAGGACCTGAACAGTGCGGCGGGCGAGGGTATCCAGAACAACTACGACCTGGCCGCCGAGCGCGGAAATTCCATCTTCGACATGCGCCAGTACTTTGTCGCCAGCGCTCAGTATGATCTTCCCTTCGGCCAGGGTCGCCGCTGGATGGATACTTCCGGCTGGATGAACGCGGCGCTTGGAGGCTGGACGCTGGGGGGAATCGTATCTGTTCACAGCGGTCCTCCGTTCACTCCCTACCTGAGCACCGATGTTGCAGAGACAGGAACGACGATTCGTCCCAATCGAATCGGCAGCGGCGTCCTGTCCGGCGGGCAGCGCAACGTTCAGCACTGGTTCAACGTGTCCGACTTCACGATACCGGCCAACTACACCTTCGGCGACTCCGGAAGGGATATTCTGGCAGGTCCAGGAACAAAGGATCTGGACCTGAAGATCGGAAAGATCTTTGCCATCACGGAAAACGTGCATACGGAATTCCGGGCTGAGTTCTTCAACGCTCTGAATACGCCCCCGCTCGAAGCGCCGAATTCTGAGGTGGATCTGCCAAACGCCGCTACGATCACCAGTGCGGGTGCGGCTCGCGAAATTCAATTTGGCCTGAAGACCATGTTTTGATGGGCTGGCCAACGTTATCCGTTCCCCAGACCAACGTTGGCCGAGCGCCGGAGGAGCTGTGACGCTGAACCGCAGGGAATTTACCCAACTGGTGGCAGCCAGCCCTCTGGCGCTTTCCGCTGCAAAGAGAAGGCCTAATTTTGTCGTCGTCATGGCGGACGACATGGGATTCTCCGATATTGGCTGCTATGGCGGCGAGATCGCCACACCGAACCTCGATCGCATGGCACGGGAAGGCGTCCGCCACACCCAGTTCTATAACTGCGCGCGGTGCTGCCCGACGCGAGCGTCGCTGCTGACCGGGCTGGATCCTCACCAGGCGGGGGTCGGCCATATGATCGACAACCTCGGCTATCCCGGGTATGTCGGTTACCTGAACAATCGCTGCGTCACCTTTGCGGAATCGCTGGGTCTGGCTGGCTATCAGACGTACCTTTCGGGGAAGTGGCATGTGGGCGAGGAGCGCCCCCACTGGCCGCTGGATCGCGGGTTCCAGCGTTACTTCGGGCTGATCAGCGGGGCGTGCAACTACTTCCGGCGTGATCCTGGCCGCATGATGGCGGTCGACAACGATCCGTATGTTCCGCCCGCGCAGGGGTTCTACATGACGGACGCGATCACCGATCATGCCATCTCCATGATCGGAAAATCTCTCCACCAATCCAGCCCGTTCTGTCTCTACGTGGCCTATACCGCTCCGCACTGGCCGCTGCAGGCTCTGCCGGAGGATATCGAGAAATATCGCGACACCTATCGCAAAGGCTGGGACGTAATCCGCCAGGAGCGGTACGAGCGGCAGGTGTCGCTTGGGATCGTCGACCGGCGATGGCCGCTTTCTCCCCGCTATGAGAAAGTGCCCGCATGGGATTCTCTGAGCGCCGCGGAGCAGGAAGACTGGGCGCGCCGCATGGCTGTTTACGCAGCGCAAATCGATCGCATGGATCAGGGGATCGGGCGGCTGCTGGCCAGCCTGAAAAAGACCGGCCAGCTCAACGACACGGTTGTGTTCTTCCTTTCCGACAACGGCGGATGCGCGGAGGAACGAATCGGCAAAGGCCCCGCGGAGCGCGCGCCGAAAGACCCTGTTCCCGGAGGCCCTGACTCATTCGCCAGTTACCGGCCGCCGTGGGCGAATGTTTCCGATGCGCCGTTCCGGCTCTTCAAGCACTATGTGCACGAAGGAGGCATCGCGGCGCCCTTTATCGCGTGGTCGCCGGATCTGATCCCGCGGCGGAATGCTCTGGAGCACACGCCGGCGCACGTCGCGGATCTGCATCCGACCCTGCTGCGGCTCGCCGGAGCCAGGTATCCGACCCACTACAAGGGCAGCGCGAGACTCCCGCTGGCCGGCCAGGATATCTGGCCCGTGATCCAGGGCCATTCTCAGGCAAGCGAACGACGCTTCGCCTGGGAGCATACCGGAGGCCGCGCGCTGCGTGAAGGCGACTGGAAACTGGTCGCAGAGTTCAACCAGCCATGGTCCCTCTATAACCTTGCGGAGGACCGGACCGAGCTTCGCGACCGGTCAGCTGAAGAACCAGAGCGCGTGCAACGGATGACCGCCAGCTGGCAACAGTGGGCCGATAAGGTCGGCGTTGTTCCCTGGGAGATTGTCAAAAAGAATAAGAAGGATAACGGCGGCTCCGATGATTGAGATGCGGGGAATTCTGGCAATGCCGAGATCGAGCATGCGGGAGAGAAAGGCTTCGCGGCAATGATTCGCAGAGAGTTCATCCGGTCGGCGGTTGGAGCGATGAGTGCCGCAGCCGCTGCGCCGCTGCGGGCGGCGGCCGCAGAACCCGGTTCCGCTCTGCCTCCGCACCCCACCGCGGTCTTTTCTGTACGAGACTACGGAGCAGCGGGAGACGGAGTCACCGTCGATACGCCGGCAATCCTGCGCGCCGTCGAAGCGGCAGCCGCCGCGGGCGGAGGCATCGTCCGTTTTCCTGCGGGAACGTACGTTTCCTACTCGATCCGCTTGAAGAGCCACATCGCTCTTTACCTTGAGCCAGGGGCGGTGCTCCTGTCGGGCGAAGTTCCTCTCGAAGGAACCCTGCACGGCGGGTACGATGCGGCCGAGTCCAACGCTCCGTGGGAGGCTTACCAGGACTACGGCCACAACCACTGGCACAACAGCCTCATCTGGGGTGAAGGCCTCGAAGATGTAACCATATGCGGCCCCGGGCTCATTTGGGGCAAGCACCTCAGCCGCGGCGGCAAGGGTCTGAGCCCTCGCGATCAGGGCCTGCCGCGCGCGGAACTACCGGGTGTCGCCAACAAGGCAATTGCCCTGAAGAATTGCCGCAATGTGCTGCTGCGGGATTTCGCGATCCTGCAGGGCGGGCACATGGCCATCCTGACCACTGCGGTCGACAACCTGACGATCGACAATCTGCGCATCGATACCAACCGCGATGCCATGGATATCGATTGCTGCCGGAATGTCCGCATTTCCAACTGCAGCGTCAACTCTCCCTGGGACGACGGGATCTGCCTGAAGAGCTCGTATTCCCTCGGTTACCCGCGCGCCACGGAAAATGTAACCATCACTGGCTGTTATGTGACGGGCGGGTACGAACTGGGAACCATGCTGAGCGGCGCATGGAGGAAGGTCCAGCCGGGCGGGAAGAACGGCATTCCCACAGGGCGCATCAAATGTGGGACGTCCTCTGCCGGCGGCTTCCGCAACATCGCCATAGCCAACTGCGTCTTCGATACCTGCCGGGGCCTCGCTCTCGAGTGCGTCGATGGCGGTGCGCTCGAGGACCTGACCTGCACCGGCCTGACCATGCGCAACCTGGTGGACACCCCACTCTTCCTGCGCCTCGGCAGCCGCCTCAGCGCGCCCCCGGGCACGGCTGTGGGGACGCTGAAAAGAGTGATTCTGAGTGACATCGTCAGTTACAACTGTGTATCGCAATACGCGGCGATCGTCAGCGGTATTCCCGGGCATGCTGTCGAGGACATCAAAATCAGCAATCTCTATCTCCATCATCTCGGGGGCGGCACTCCCGATCTGGCCAGGCTTCTGCCTCCGGAGAAACCCGCAGTCTATCCGGAGCCGCGGATGTTCGGCCCGTTACCGGCTCACGGCTTCTTCCTGCGCCATGTAAAGAACATCGAACTCACCTCGGTTGAAGTCGCTGTCCAGGCGCCCGATGCCCGTCCGGCGATGTGGCTGGAAGACGTGCAGGAGGCCGACTTCTTTCGTCTCAAGGTTCCGGTTGGGGCAGGGGCGACTGCCTTTGTTCTCAAAGACTGCAGCGAGGTGAGCATTCTCGCCAGCCGCGGAATTCGGGACCGCACCATTCGTGAGGCTGCCGAACAAAGATTCTGAAACTTGAGAAGGGCTGAAAATGCGTTTAGCATCGCACGCTGTCGCTCTCGCAGAGATGCCGTTGGGCGCGCTGATCCCACACCGCTCCCGGGCGGTCGGCCCGCAGCCAGTTTTCAAACGAACGAGCGCTATCTCGGGATGGAGGCTTGCGGCCGGAAGCGGCACTCGACCGCCGCCGTGTCACGTGCGATTCCGGAATCTCTCACGGCGCCTCGAAGCCCCACCTCATTTTCCGATGCAGAAGGTGGAGAAGATGCGGTTGAGAATGTCGTCAGCGGTCGTTTCTCCAGTGAGGCTGTCGAGGTGCCGCAGCGTCCCGTAGAGATCGAGCAGGATCATCTCATGGGGGATGCTTTGCGCGGCCGCGGCGTGTGCCGCCTGCAGGGACCCGAGCGCTCCCTCGATGGCTTCGAAGTGGCGCAAGCTGGTCAAAATGCCGGATTCGCTTAAGCCGGCCGGGTGGCGCACGGTTGCGGCGAGCGACTCGCGCAGCTCCGGGATGCCCTCGCCGGTCAGAGCGGAGCTGCGAAGGCTCGGAACAGGCAGGGGGAAAAGCTCTTCGGACACCGAATCGGGCTCCGCCGGTGTGAGATCGCACTTGTTCCGCACCACAAAGGCGCGGCGCCCTGCGAGGGAGTCGATCAGCGCGCGTTCGTCGTCGCGCAACCCGGTGGACGCGTCGATCACCACCAGCACCAGGTCAGCATCCGCGAGCACCTCGCGCGCTTTGCGCACGCCGATCGCTTCGGCCTCATCCTGCGTTTCCCGGAGACCGGCGGTATCGACCAGCTCGACGGGGATGCCGTCGAGCGAGAGCCGCTCGCTGACCACGTCGCGGGTGGTTCCCGGCGCGGCGGTAACAATGGCACGCTCCCGTTCCAGCAGGCGGTTGAAGAGCGACGACTTGCCGACATTGGGGCGTCCCACGATGGCCAGCCGTAATCCCTGGTGAACCATGCGGCCGTAGTCGAAGGAACGGGCCAGCTCGGCCAGACCGGCGGCAATCGTATCCATGCGTGTGACAATTTCGGCGGTGGGCGCGACCGAAATGTCGTCTTCGGCAAAATCGATGCCCGCTTCGAGCAGCGCGATCAGTTCCACTAACTTCTCCTTGGCGGGGTGCACCCGGCGGGATAAAGCCCCCCCCATCTGCTCGGCCGCGACGCGCGCCTGATAGAGGGTTTGCGCTTCAATCAGGTCGCGGACGGCTTCAGCCTGGGTAAGGTCGAGGCGGCCGGCGAGGAACGCGCGTTCGGTGAACTCGCCGGGGCGGGCGAGGCGGGCGCCGGCACGCAGAGCCACACGGACAAGCATCTCCAGAACCACCGGCGAGCCGTGTGCGGCAATCTCCACCAGGTCTTCGCCGGTGTAGGAGTGCGGCCGGGCGAAATACGTCACGACAGCCTGGTCGATGATGCGGCCGGTGTCGGGGTCAGGGATCTCGGCGAGCCGCGCGCGGGCGTGCTCGAGCGGCTGGCGGATGCGGATCAGTTGCCGGGCGATGGCGAGCGCATGCTGTCCCGAGAGGCGGACGATGCCGATGCCGCCGCGACCGGGTGGTGTGGAGATGGCAGCGACGGTCTCCTGGGCGACCGATTCGCGCTCCGTAGTTTGCGGATGAGGCTGCAATGCGCCGCTCCCTCGCTGCTGCTTCCCCGAGGGGAAGACAACGCTCAGCGCCGGCGTTCCGAGAACCGGCCAGCCCGCGGATTCTCTTCGCGGTGCTCGTAGCCCTTCGGATACGCGACCACATAACGCCGCAGGCCCTCGCCGGAAGACGCCGTTTCGAGATCGGAATAGCCGCGAAAGGCCAGGTGGAGCATGCGCCGCTCCCGCGAGCTCATGGGGGCAAAGCTGTAGGGCTGGCCCGTACTCCGCACCCGCTCCGCGGCGGTTTCAGCGGCCAGTTTCAGTTCGCGGGCCCGCAGTGCCTTGAAGTCCTCGGCGTCGAAGGAGATCTTGTCGTGTTCCTCGTTTTCGAGGCGCAGCGCCTTGGCGGCCACATGCTCGAGGGCGCGCAGCAACTCGCCGCCCCGCTGCGTAAGCAGCCCGGCATCCGGACCGGCCAGCTCCACATAGATTTCCCTGGCTTCGAGGCCGTCGGGATCCGCGGCGCCGGGACCGGCGGTGATCCGGAATTTCAGGCGCAGCCCGCCAAGATGAATCAGCGACCTGAGGAATTCAGCGATCTTCTGAGCGGCGGCAGCGTAATCGTCGATCGGCATCCGAATGCTATCTGGTTCCTAACTACCGAATACTATCTGGTTCTCTTACTATTTGTACCGCAGCCGGATGGAACTGGACCACCGCCCGGGTGGGGTCACGAAAACGATTTTATGCGGTTTTCCCGTCCAACACCGCAGATTTCATTCCTGTCACTTCTTAGTTTTTCGCTTGGCTGCCCGTTTGGCGGCCAGGGCGCGCATCTCGCGTCCGAGGCTGGTCCGGTTGACCACGCCCTGCTGGGCCACGCTCATCAGGTTGCTGCCCGCCCAGTAAAGCGCCACGCCGGAGCCGATATTCCACATCATGAATCCGAAGAACGCCGGCATCATAAAGGCCATCATTCTCTGCTGAGACTGATCCATCCCCGGCGACGGCGTGAAGAACTGCGAGAGGAACATAGAGACGATGACAAACACCGGCAGAATGTGCCATGGATCCGGCGCGGACAAGTCCGGGAGCCACAGCCAGTGCGCCTGGCGCAGCTCGATCGCGTACTCCAGCATCCGGTAGAAACCGAACAGCAGCGGATACTGCAGCAGCATGGGCAGGCATCCGCCGAACATGTTCACGCCCTCCTTGCGCTGCAGGTCGAACATTTCCTTGTTCATGTCCTGGCGGCGCGGATCGGTGGCCTTGTATTTGGCGTACTTGCCCTTGATCGCGTCCATCTGCGGCTGGATGCGCTGCATTTTGATCTGCGACTTCATCATCATGAAGCGCGTGGGCAGCATGGCGATGTTCAGGATAAGAGTCAGGACAAGGATGGCCCAGCCCCAGTTGCCGATGCCATGCTCCACAAAGAAGCGCAGTACCAGCAGCATGGGCTTCGCGATCCATCCCCACCAGCCGAAACTGACGACGTGTTCGAGGCTGAGACCGGAGGCTGTATGCACGCTGTCCAGCAGCCCGAGCAGCTTGGGACCGGCAAAGAGGCGGGCGTGCACGCCGTCGCCCAGCGAGCCGATGGCGGTCCCCAGCACCGGCACCTGATCGATGTTGGCATCGGGATGCTCGCGATTCCGCGGAACGCCGAGACTGGCGTGCAGCGTGACCACCGCGCTGTCCTGCGGCGTGACGGGCATGAAGATGGCCGCGAAGTAAAGATCGCTGACACCGGCGTAGTCATAGGATCCGCGCAGGGTCTCGCCACCCGATACTTTTTTGCCCGCGACCTCGTCGCTTTTACCGCTCAGCGCGCTGGCGAAGGTGCTGCCGGCGTATTGCTGGACCGTCGCCTGATCCCCGAGGCCCGACGGCCACTGCAGGAGCGCGGTGACTGGCGCGCCGTCACGGGTCACGGTCACATCGGCGCGTATAACGTAGCTGGAGTCGAAGTGGAAGGTCTTGTGGACCGAGAGGCCGCCCGCGGAATAGTCGAAGCTCAGCGTGGCCGGCGCAGAGAGCGTGCCGGTAGCGGAGGGCACATACATCGCGGAGTTGAGCTGGTTCCTGAGATTCGCGTCGTAGGCGAACAGCGACAGCGGCAATCCGAATTTTGCCGCCGCGGCCTGGTTCACCAGGTCGAGAGGCGTCTTCTCATCGTCGGCTTTGTACTTCTTCAGGATCCAGGATTTCACCTGGGCGCCCCGATTGGTGAAGGTGATGCGGTAGAGCTCATTCTCGACCACGGTTTCCGCAGCCGCTTCCGCCTGCACGGTGGCGGCGGGGGCAGCAGCTCGATGCGGCGCCGGCGTGGTCGCGCTGCTGTCTCCCGGGCCGGGCGCGGGAGCGGCGCCGGTCTGCGCGGGCTCGGTCTTCTGCTGTGGATGTTGCGTTTCCGGCTGCGGCTTCTTCGGCCCGAAATACTGAAAGGCCAGAATCATCAGCACGAAAATCATCATGAGGGTGAAGAGGGAGCGCGAGTCTCCGCCGCCGCCGCCGCCCTGCTGATTGGGATTTTGTATCTCTGCCAAGACTTCCGTTTCCAGTCGCTGACCAGCCGACTTCGCCGTACCAGCCGGCGCAGTTTATGGAGTTTGCCCGCCCCGCATGTGCCTTGTGTTCCCGACGTAATCTGAATGGCTCCCCGCCGCGCGGGAGGGAACCGGGTCAAAGCCGCCGCGGTGGAAGGGATGACAACGAAGCAGGCGGCCGATGGCCATCCATGCACCGCACAGCAGGCCGTGCTCCGCCACGGCGATGGCTGCGTATTCCGAACACGTAGGCTGAAAGCGGCACGCGCCGCCTGTGCCCGCGGCGGCATGCAGCAGCGGAGACAACCCGCGCTTGTAAGCGAGCAGCAGCGCCTGGGCGCCGGCCTGGCGGATGCGCGCTGCTCGTTTCATGGTTTCGCTCCTGCCGGAGCCGGCCGGACTGCATGGCTGCCGATGCTGCCGAAGATGCGCGCCACCTCGCGTTCCAGGCGGATGAATTCGATATCGAGCACAGAACGGCGGGGATGCAGCACCACATCCACGCGAGCGGGCAGTTCGCCGAGGTGCAGGCGTACGGCTTCACGCATCCGCCTGCGGATGCGGTTGCGCTCCACGGCGCCGCCCAGCACGCGGCCGGTGGTGAGCCCCACGCGCGGCTGCGCGCCATTGTTTTCGCGCTCGCGGAAGAAATAGCTCATGGACTGCGACGAATACCGGCGGCTGGCCTGATAGACGCGCTGGTAGTCCGCGTGTTTTCGCAGACGGGCGCTGCGCCAGTCGAATCCTGCTTCCGGCATATCTCCATTGTGTCGCACTTTCGGGAGCGGCCGCCCCGGGGGAGCGCCGGCCTGAATGGAAAGCGAACCAACAGCGTTAGTCGCGATACCCCGCGCTGACGGAAACGCGCTTGCGGCCTTTGGCGCGCCTGCGCGACAAAACCGCGGCGCCGCTCTTCGTCTTCATACGGCTGCGGAAGCCGTGCGTCTTCGAGCGGCTGCGGCGATTAGGTTGAAACGTGCGCTTCGGCATGAAATCCTGACTCCTGAACTTTTCGGGAATGGCGGTGTGCGCGCTGCCTTCGACTTCGCGGCCCGGTTCGGGCGCGCAACCGTTCTCGTTGGCCGCGCACCTGCTGAGAACACGCATCTTCGCGGCAAGATTTGAGTATATCGTATCGCTCGTGCCCCCGCAAAAATCGCGGGTGCCGCGCGTTTTTCACCAGCCGCTGTGCAACTTTTCGGGAATCCAGATTTTCTCTTCGCCAGCGCGTTCTCCCCGCCTCCCGACTGTGCTACTATCGGCAACGTTCACTTAAGATTTTTTCGACGCCTGCGGCAGTCGGAAGAACTTGACCGAAGCTCCGATGCGTGACAGATCGGAGCCACTCCCGGCCAGAACGGAATTGCTCCTGCATTGCCTTGTCCACAGCACAGGGTTCGCCACGGGCATTTCTGCATTCAGGCCGACCGTCTTCGGTCGCCGCTTCCACTCCCGGACGTTTGTCATTGAGGATTTCGCATGTCTTTCGCCGTCACGTCTTCTGTTGCGCTGAATCCCTGGATCCAAATCCTCGCCGCGCTGGAAAAGAAGGTGAACCGCCAGTCCTTCGACACCTGGCTGAAGCCCACGCGCTACAGTTACACCCGCGAACGGATTCTTTACGTGCGCATCCCCGGCCCCGAGTTCCGCCACGTCGGCGACCGCTACGGCGATCTGATTCAGGAAGCGATCGAAAACCTCCGCCTGGAATTCGACGACGTCAGCTTCATTACCCCGGATGAAGATCCAACCCTGCCGCGGATCCGCGAAGACGGCGGGTTCGCGCCCTCCTCTTCGACGTCGAGTCCCCAGCTTCACGGTTCCCGCCCGGCTCCCGGCGGCGGACCGCAGCAGCAGCGCTTCGACTGGTCCACCGCGGCGCAGCTCAACGTGCGCTACACCTTCGACGCGTTCGTCTGCGGCCCGGGCAATCAGTTCGCGCGTGCCGCGGCCATGGCGGTCGCCGAGCAGCCGTCGAAGGCCTACAACCCGCTCTTCCTCTACGGCGGCGTGGGCATGGGCAAGACCCATCTGATGCATGCCATCGGACACGAGATGAAGCTGCGCCAGCCGGCAGCCTCCATCTCCTACGTCTCGGCGGAGAAGTTCACCAACGAGATGATCAGCTCGGTGCGCTATGACAAAATGACCAGCTTCCGCGACAAGTTCCGCACCGTGGACCTGCTGCTCATCGACGATATCCAGTTCCTCTCGCAGAAAGAGCGCACCCAGGAAGAGTTCTTCCACACCTTTAACGCGCTGCACGACAACATGAAGCAGATCGTGATCGCCTCCGACCGGCCGCCGCGCGAGCTGGCGGAGATCGAAGACCGCCTGCGCAGCCGCTTCGAGTGGGGACTGATCGCCGACATCCAGCCCCCCGATCTGGAGACCAAGGTCGCCATCCTGCAGAAGAAGGCGGAGAGCGAACACGTCGTCCTGCCCATGGACGTCGCGCTGTTCATCGCCTCGAACGTGCGCACCAACGTCCGCGAACTGGAAGGCGCGATGGTGCGGCTGGTCGCGTGGTGCGGGCTCAATGGCGTCGAAATCGTGCTGCCCACGGCACAGCAGTGCCTGAAGCAGTTCATCGACACGCAGGTGCGCAAGATCACCATCGAGTCGATCCAGCGCGCCGTGGCCGAGCAGTTCGGCATGCGGGTCGCCGAGTTGAAGCAGAAGAACAACTCCCGCGCCGTGGTCGTGCCGCGGCAGATCGCCATGTACCTGGCGAAGCAGCTGACCGAAGCCTCGCTGCCGGAAATCGGCCGCCAGTTCGGGGGCAAGCACCACACCACGGTGATGCACTCGATCGGCAAGATCGACGAGCAGCGCCGGGCGGACAAGAACCTGAACTCGACGCTCAACAAGCTCCAGGAAACCCTGAACGGGTAACGCCCCAACATGCTCCGGGCCGGATGTGTGCTCCTGGTCGTGGCTGCACAGGCTGCGGCGCCGGTGTCTCATGAAATCCCGGCAGCCCTTCGCGGTGAGTGGGTCATAACCCGCCTCATCCCCACGACAACCCTATCCTGCTGGGATGATCGCGACGCGAAAAAGCTTCTCAGGACCACCATCCATTACGGAACCGACTCCTTCCAGTGGAAGGATCACGGCGTCCCCAATACCGGTGTCACGATGCGATCGATGACCGCCTTCCAGTTCCGCGCGGGGTACTCCGGCGGTGGCGCAGCCGACTCGGAGATTGATTTCGCTCAGCTCGGCATCCGAGCGCCATCGGCGACGATTGTGACTTTATCGCATCCCGACGCAAACATCACCGGAGCAACCACAGAGATTCCCGGCGACTGGGTCCTCCTGAAAGACAAGGACACGATTGTCGTCTCTGTGTGCAATCTCTACTTTGAAGCGCACCGGCGCTAAACCGGTCCTGCAGGGCACGCTCCGCGATCCGCTGATTGAGAGCCTGCTCCCGGCACTGCGGGAATGGAATCCTGCCACCGGTCACCTGCAGGAGTGAGCTTCCCTACAGCGGCTTGAGTCCCGCGCTCTGGTAAATCGCCGACATGTAGGTCGTGTCGCGCAGGCCTTCCTGGCCGTCGGTCTTCGGCTCGCGGTTATTCCACACGCAGTCGGCGAAGTAATCCGCCTGGGTGCTGAAGTCCTTCGGGTCGTGCTCCTCCTCCGGTTCGTCGATGATCTGGCCGCCTTCGAGCCGCGCGGTTAGATGCATGCCGTCGTAGTTGAACGCCGGGTCCATGGCCATCGTGCCTTTCGACCCATGCACGCGGAAGAAGTTCGCGCCGTTGGCGCCGTAGGTGGTGTTGCAGCTCGCCAGGATGCCCGACGGAAATTTCAGCGTCCAGCCATCATTTTCTTCGACCTGATCGAAGCGCCCGTCGTGGTCGATCACCGAGGCGTTGGCCTTGATGTCCACCGGCTCTTCGCCGGTCAGGTAGCGGCTCGCGTTCAGGCAGTAGATGCCGACGTCGAGCAGAGGGCCGCCGCCAGCCATCTTTTTGTTCAGCCGCCACTCGCCTGGCTTGATGTTGAAGCCGAAGGCTGCCTCGATGATCTGCACCTGCCCCAGCTGCCCCGATCGGATCAGTTGGATCGCCTTCTGGTGCAGCGGATTGTACTGACAGCGGTAGGCGATCATCAGCTTCACGTGGTGCTTCTGGCACGCCTCGATCATGGCTTTGCAGTCGGCCACGCTGGTCGCCATCGGCTTCTCGCAGAGCACGTGCTTGCCGGCTTTCGCTGCGCGAATCGTGTACTCGGCATGCATGGAGTTGGGCAGCGCGATGTAGACGCCGTCGATGTCCTTGTTGTCGCGGATCTCGTCGTAATTGTCGTAGCTGTAGATCGAGGGCGACGGGACGTCATACATGGCTGCCTGCTTCTCCGCCTTCTCACGATGGCCGCTGACCAGCGCGGTGATCTTCCCGGTCTTCGAAGAGGTCAAACCCGGCATGAAGTGACCCATCGAGATGCGCCCCAGCCCGACGATGCACCAGCCGAATTTGCGTCCCGCGCCCTGACCCTCGGTTTGCGCGCCCAGCTTTGGCAGCGCGCTCGACAGCGCAGCCATCGCGCTCAAACGAGAAAAATCCCGGCGAGTCAGTTTCATGCCAGTGCCCTCCGCGGCCATTGTAGGTTGTCCCGGCTCGCGGATTCAGCCGTACGGCTCAAACCATGCGGCCGGCCCGCTCTACCAGGCGATAAACGGCGACTTCCGCACCCAATCCGTGCTGGACAGCTGGGCGAGCATGAAGCTGGCCACATCCGCGCGCGCGATGGTGGTGCCGCCGGCGGGCAGCGCCTCGCCGTCCACGCGATACTGGCCTCGGCCCGGCGCATTCAGCAGCCGCGGAGGCTGCACCACCGTCCAGTCCACGTCGCTCGCCTGGATCCGCATCTGCATCGCGCGCTGCGATGCGAAGGCTTTCTTCAGAACCGTCGCCTGAATGACACGCAGAAAGAACTGCGCCCCAGCCGACAGGCGCCTGGCCGCTCCGGGCCACACGCCGGAGGCGCCCAGCACGGTGAGTCGGCGCACGCCGTTCTGTTTCATCGCAGCGAGAATGTGCTGCATCGACTCCGGGAGCAACGAATCATCGCCCAGCGCACCGCCCAGCGCCGACAGCACCGCATCCTGGCCGGGGATCGCCTGGGCGACCGCCTGCGCATCGCGGGCGTCGCCGACGACCACTCGCAGCCCATCGTGGCCGGTGAAGGCCGCGGGGTTGCGGACGAACACTGTGATCGTGTGACCCTGCGCCAGCCCCTGACGGACCAATTCGCGCCCGGTACCGCCGGAAGCCCCAAAGACGACCAGGTTCATCGCGTCCCTCCGAAACGGACAGAGTGCTGCTGCGGCTGTTGGATGAGGCCAGCAGCCCCGGAGGGTGCAGCATTTTTGCCGCCTTACTCTCCCGGCGTTACTCTTCGCGCAGCAGGGCGGCCGGTTCTACCCGGACCGCACGCCGTGCCGGGACGGCTGCGGCGGCCGCGCCAATGGCAATCATCATGGCGATCGCCCCGCCCAGCACTACGGGATCGTAGACGGTCGCTTCATAGACGACGTTGGCGAGGACGCGGCTGCCCAGAATCCCCAGGACCAGGCCGGCTGCGGAGCCGACGCTCAGCACCAGCACAGTTCGACCCATGGCGGCTTGAAGCACCTGCTTGCGTTGCGCGCCGAGCGCCACGCGGATGCCCATTTCCCGCAGCCGCCGGGCCACGGTGTAGCTGGCCATGCCGAAGATGCCGGTGATCGCGAGCATGCCGGCGAGTAGGCCAAGGACGCCGAGCGCGACGGTCGCCACACGTGCCGGGAACAGCGCCAGAGCCATCGCACTGGGCCACGTCTCGATGGTGACCGGCAGGCTGGGATCGATCCTGCCCATCATGGTGTCGAGGGCGGCGGCAATCTCCGCCGGCGGACGCGGCGAGCGGACCACCAGGAAGGTGCCGTTGTCGGTGCTTTGCGCGAGGGGGAAGTACATGGCTCCCTCCGGATCCTCGGTGAGGGAATCGTACTTGCCGTTCTCGACCACGCCGATGACTTCGTAGGTTGTGGGGCCGGGCATGGCGAAATACTTCCCCACCGCGGGCGCATGGCCAAACAGAGCGTGCGCCAGTGTCTGGTTCACGATCGCCACTTTTGGCGCAGTGGCGTCGTCGTGCCAGGTGAAACCGCGGCCGGCGAGCAGCGTTGTTCCCGCCGCTCTGAAAAGGCCTGGAGAAATGCTGAAGTACTTCGGCGACGCCACGCTGTTCGAATCGCGAAAATCGGTCGTCCCCTGGCGGTAGATAGGCGAATTGCTGCCGCCTCCGCTGAGCGGCAGGCTGTTCATCGTGCCCACCGCCGTCACACCGGGGATTTGTTCCGCTTCTTCGATCATCTTCTTCTGCACCGGCAGGGCCGCGTCGTCGGAATAGCCTGAGAAATCCAGCTCGGTTTCCACCAGCGTCGCGCCCTCCGGCTGGAAGCCCATGGGCGCGTGGAGTTGGCGCTGCATGCCGCGCAGGCCCACCAGACCGCAGGTGACCAGCAGTGCGCAGAGCGCCACCTGCAGGCCGAGCAGCAGGTCGCGGATAGTCAGCCGGCGCAGAACCGTTTGCCCGCTGCCGGCTTTCATCACCTGCATGGCGTCGGTTTTCCAGATTTGCCGCGCCGTCAGGATGGCGGGGAGAATCCCGCTTAAGGCGGCCAGCAGAACGGCCAGGCCATAGACGCGCGCGTCGGCCAGCACGGTGACGTGGATGGGGTAGGCCGAGATGGGCTGCCATTGGCTGAGCACGCGCAGGAGCGCGGAGGCGATGGTGGCGCCCACCAGGCCGCCGGCCGCCGAGAGGAGCGCCGCTTCGGCCAGCACCTGCCGCAGGACCCGCCAGCGGCTGGAGCCGATGGCCATGCGAATCGCGAGCTCGCGGCTGCGATCGGCGGCGCGGGCGGCAAAGATGCTGGCAAGATTGACGCAGGCCGCGGCCAGCACCAGCAGCGCCAGCACGAGCACGCCGCTAAGGAATTCGCGGGTGGCGTCGCCGAGAACGTCGCCCAACAACCCAGGCTTCACCAGCCGCGCGTGCAGGCCATCGTCCGCCTGGGGATACTGCTTCGCCAGCTGAGCTGCGATGGCATTGAGGTTGTTGGCCGCTTCCTGCGCCGTCATGCTCGGCTTGAGCACGCCGATGACGTCGATGCCATGATTGAAGCGCTTGTGGAGGAAGTCGTAGCCCTCCAGCTGCTGCTCGTTCACCATGGGGACCCAGAAGTCGGGCCAGAGGAAGATTTCGGTCCCGTGAAACGTGGCGGGCGCCACGCCGACGACGGTAAACGGATGCTTATTCAGGTCGACTTTTTGGCCGATGACATGCGGATCGGCGGCGAAGTGGGTCCGCCAGAACGCGTCGCTCAACACGATATAGGGGGCAGAGTTGGGTCCCTTCTCATCGCTCGCGTGAAAGACCCGGCCGAGCTCCGGCTGGATGCCGAGCATGTCGAAGTAATTGCCGGAGACCTCATAGAGCCAGCTTTTGTGGGCCAGGCCCTGGGTGCTGAGACCGGCGTCTTCGATGCGGTACGCAGCCATGTCGCTGAAGGCGGTGTTGCGCGCGCGGAAGTCCTCGTAGTCCGGGTAGGACTGGCTGATATAGCCATGCTCGCGGTGGACGATCATCGTGAGGCGGGAGGCGTTGGCGACGTTGAGCGGGCGCAGGACCGCGGCGTTCATGACGCCGAAGACGACCAGGTTGGCGGCGATGGCGATGGTCAGCGACAGCACGGCGACCAGGACAAAGCCGGGCGCGCGGCGCAGGCGGCGGGCAGCGATGCGCAAATCCATCCAGAAATCGTGCATGGCTCTGCTCCTCAGGAATAGGAAAGTGCCGATTGGATCATGCACTCCGTCGGCCACCTGGAGAGCCTGGCCAACCCTTTGACCGTGAAAGGCCTGCGCTGCTGACCGGCGCCCACTCGCTGTCCACTTTGCGAAGCCGGCGTCCATTGCTGGACAGTTTCCGCATCCCCCTGGGGCGGGTTTCGGGGTGCAGGGGTCCCCCCC
>JBAUGH010000357.1:0-17779 GCA_049679565.1 Acidobacteriaceae bacterium | reverse complement strand
TCACATAGACAGAGTTGTCGTCGTGGAAATAAATCGAGTTGTTCAGCTTGGAATACTCTTCCGAGCCGGTCCCGGTGCAGCACCAGAAGGAGTCGAACTCGGTGCCGAAGGTCTTGTACTTCCCGGGCTGCAGGGAGACGTAGTACATCAGCATGCCGTTGCGGTCCTGGGTGCCGTAGCGAACGTTCATCAGCGTCCGCTCGTAGTAATCGAAGAACTTCGGATCGGGGTTCCGGCCGTAGAGGTGGCGCGCGAGCTTCATCATGTTGTAGGAGCAGCAGCACTCTTCCGCAGCCGGACCGAGCTGGCTGGCGATGGCGTCGGGAGCGTGCCAGAACTCGCCGTTGCTGGTGCCGCCGGTGCAGTAGATGTGGTGCTCAGTCACCATGCGATAGAAGTTCTCGCTGATCTCGCGATAGCGCTCGTCGCCGGTGAGCTCGTAGCCGCGGGACGCGCCAATCACTTTGGGGATGTTGGTATTCGCGTGATTGCCGCCGAGGATGTCCTGATTGGCGGCGAGGGGATCGAAAATCTTGTGGTGTTCAAAGCGAAAACCCAGGTCGCGGTACTTCGCATTGCTGGTGATGGCATACAGGTTGAACGAGGCTTCATTCATGCCGCCCTGTTCCACCAGCAGCACGCGCTGCCAGTCATCGGCGGTGAAGCTCATGGCATACACATAAGCCCAGTCGGCCATGCGAGTCGCCATTTCGAGGGCCTGCTGGTTGCCGGTGTGCTGATACATGTCGATCAGGCCGGCCATGATCTTGTGATAGGTGTAGAAGGGTGCCCAGACCCGCTGGTGGTTCCGGAGCCGGTCGTAAAAGGTGGTCGGATAGGCGCCCAGATAACCGTCCTTCGCCTGGCACTCGGCCAGCATGCCGACCAGCTCATTGGCCTTGTTGAGAATGAACTCATCGCCGGTACTGGCGTGCAGCAGCGCACACGAGGACATATAGTGGCCCACATAGTGGCCGCGTAACTCGCCGTCCGGCGCTTCCCATCCGCCTAGCGGATCGGCGTCTGTGGGGATGCCCGCGGTCACGCGGAAGTTATAGGCCAGCCGATCGTTGGGCAGCGAGTAAAGCCAGCTGCGATTGATCTCCATCGTGTCTTTCCAGAAGCCCGGCAGCAGGCGCACTTCCGGCATGGGGAAGGGCTTCGCTTTCCACTGCACTTTGGCGACGGCGGCATTGGTGAGCGTCTGGGTGGCGGTATCGGCTCCCGCTGCGGCCGCCTTGTGCGCAGTCTGGGAAGCCAGGCCCATGGCCCCGTGCGGAAGGAGGGCGGCAGCTCCGGTGCACGCCGCGCTGCTCAGGAATTTTCTGCGACTCAGACTGCGATTCATTTTTTCCCCTTGTTGCTGTCCATTGGGCCCGTGGGCCTGGTTGATAGATAAGGCGAATGCATTTCCGCGACGGGCGCGGTTGCGTTCAGGACATGGTCGCGACCACCGTGAAGTCACGCTGGTCCGCGGTGGCAAAGACAGCGGCATCCTGTGTGCGACCGCCGGGGGAAACAGCGTGGCCATTGACTGTGAGCCCCTGTAGGGATCGACCCTGCGGGATGCGAAATGTCACCTGCAATTCCTTCGGGAGCGGGCCGGAGCGGGGCAGTTCGATGGTGGCGGCGAGTTGGTTCGGTCCGCGCGGTTGCAGCCGGTAGTTCACGCGGCCCCAACGGGTGGGCGCCTGCTCTATGCCGATCGTTTTCCCCGACCCCACCCAGCGCCGCGGCAAGGCGCGGGCGAAATACAGGCGTTCTCCATCCGGGTCTTCGAAGATCAGGGCCCATCGCAGCAGCAGCGGGATGGTCTGCTGGGCGGGAATGCAGAACAGCGCTCCGTCGCCCGTGATCCCTGAAACTTCCCCGGCGGTCCAGCTTCCGCGGGAATGATCGTGATACCGGTGCGCATACAGGAAAAGCAGATACTCGTCGATCCGATCGAGACGGAGGAGAGCCTGCGCGTAGCCGTAGGAAATGAAGCCGAGAATGTCGCGGCCCTGGGGATGCGGCCGCTCGACGTTGGCCACCACCCCGATCGTAGTGGCGCCATAGGCTCGCATGCAGTCGATGATGATCGCGGTCTGCTCGTCGGGCAGCACGCCGGGCTGCAGCAGTTCCGCGTAGCAGCGATGCGCCCATCCCTGCTCGCTGGGATGCTCCTGCTCCATCGATTCCCAAAAGGTCAGTTTCGTGCCCGGCAGCGGCCCGATGTAAGGCGGTGTCTGGTCACGCCGGATGTTCGCGTCAAGGCTCTTCACCAGGGTCGCCTGTAACTGATCGCTGCGCCGCGCCCACTCCCTGGCGGCTGCTGTGTCTGCATCCGCCCACACCCCGGCCACGTCGCGCCATCCGCGCACCGCGAAGGCGCTGTTGGAAAAATACGGTTTCCACCAAACGGAGGGATTCTGGGTCAGGCAGGAGTCCGACTCGGACCATCCGTGAATCAGCCCGTATCCTGGATCGTCGGCTGGCAGCCGCAGCGCCGCATCGTGCAGCTCCGTCAGCAACGATGCTGTCGCGGCAATCTTCTCGCGGTGTTTCCGGAGCAGCGAGGTGTCGCCGGTATAGCGGGCGTAGCGCGCGATCAGCGAAAGCGTCAGTCCGAACTGCGCGGTCTCGGGCCCACGCATGTTGATCATGCCTTTCGCGTCGACGAAGCTGGTGAAGTAGTTGTCGAAGACATCGTGGGCCTGGGTGAACCGTCCGCACTCCAGGTTGGCATACAGCGACATGGTGAAAATGTCCTGGAATCCGTCGTACTCGGGTCCGTAGTAGTCGCGGTCCACGGCGCCATACTTGGGATAGGTCCCGCCTGGGCGCACGATCTGTTCCTTCACAAAGGCATGCTGCGCCATGTTCGCCCAACTGGCGTCGGGCAGGGTGACCGGCACAACATCGTGCATCTGACGGTCCCAGTATTCGGCAAATTCCAGCAGCCCGCGGTAGAACTCGGCCGCATCCGGATCCTGCCTGCGCTGGGTGTAGGCGGGATAGCTGTATCCGTAGACAGCTTTCACGATCTTCCCATCACGGATCTGCACCGCGCGGTGCCAGGTCTGGACGATGAAGCGATCGTGGGCCAACACATCGCCGAAGACGATTGTCTCGAAGGTTGAGCCGTCGTCCCCGGGAAGAAGCTTGCGCACCGCCGGCATCCAGCCGCCCACGAGGCCCTCATGCCGTTTCCGCGCACGCTCATTCGTCATCTCGGGAAAATACTGAGTCGGATGCCATGTGCGGGTGTTGCCGGCCGGATAAACGGGCATGGTGTCGCTGCATTCCCGCGTTCCCACGATGGTGTTCCAACGGGGCCGAGAATACCGTCCTTCGGGGGCGGCCGAATCCATCGGAGGCGCTGCGCGGCGCACTTCGTCTTCGTCCGGTTCGCCGTGCGAGAGGAGCTTGTCAGCCAGCAAATCCGCAGCGGACATCCCGATCTGGCTGAGGTCGAGCCCGAGGTACTGCGGTCCATCGTCGGCAAAGACTGCCTCTGCGCTTTTGGGCAGCACCCGCGCGGAGCCATCTGACGAGACGAACGTGATGGCGCCATCCCGCGTACGCAAATCCTCGTAGACGGTCCACTGCCGGTTGTCGCGAGTGAAGCTGCTCAGACGCGTATGTCCCTCGAGCGATATCTCGCCAGCGGGGAGCGCCCCGCGCAGCAGCGCTGCAGGGCATGCCGGAGCCGCCTCGGCCAGCGAAGCGAATTCGTGCAGAGCGGCTGTTCCGGCCGCAACGGTTTGAAGAAAGCGCCTTCTGTTCATCTCCGGCTCTGGCCGCACATCGCAGGCAGTGTCCCTGGGATGTCGTCACACTTCGATCTGACACGATGGATCGGGGATTGGGGTACGGGCTGATTTATACAGGAAAGCGGCAATGTATACAACTTCGTATGCGCTGGACGAGCCAGGGAACCGATGGAAGCTGTGCCTACAATAGCTCCATGCAGTCGCGCAGCGCCCGGATCGCCGTCGGTCTTGCCGTTCTGCTTTGCGGGGCCGGGATCCCCCCGAGCCGGGCGCAATCCGCGAGCCCGCTGCACGCTCCTGTCGCCCCCGATGCCGAACCCCCGGCTACCGCGGGCGAGGCGGCGCCCCGCGCGGAACTGGCGACCGGCGCGCAACTCACCGCCCACGGTTATCTGCAGCAGGCGATCCCTCATTTACTGGCCGCGCAGCGGGCGGGCATCGATCCCTATGCGACCGGAGTCAACCTGGGAATCTGCTATCTGGGGACGGGAAACTACAAGCAGGCAATTGTGGTGCTTGATGCGCTGGACGCTTCCGGCCTTGGCAATGCAGCGGTCGAGAACCTGCTCGCCCAGGCCTACATCGGGAATGCACAGCCGCAGGACGCGCTGCGCAGTTTTCGCCGAGCCGTCGGGGCCACACCGAAAGACGAGAAGCTCTACGATTATCTTGCCGATGCATGCACCGACCATAAGGACTTCGCTCTCGGCCTGGAGATCGTCGATGAAGGGCTCGCGCAACTGCCCGGCTCCGCGCGGCTGCATTACGAGAGGGCTCTTTTTCTGAGCCAGCTGGGTAGCTTCGAAGCGGGCGGGAGACCCGAGTTCGAGCGCGCCGCGCAGCTGGCACCGAACAGCTATATCGGTTTTCTTGCTGTGGTGCAGAAGGATCTCTATGAAGGCGATCTTGCTGCCGCGGACAAAGTCCTTCACCAGGCGATTGGGGCTGGCCAGCGGGACTACCGCATGCTCTCGCTGCTCGGCACGGTGCTGCTCCACGAAGGAGCCGCCCCGGGCGAGCCGCGGTTTGTCGAGGCGCAGAGCGCGCTCGAGGAATCGGCCCGGGAGAATCCCGGCTACTCTGCAACGCAAATCGCTCTCGGCAAAATCTACCTGATGGAGAATCAGGCGCAAAAAGCGGTGGATCATCTGGAGGCCGGGCGCCGCCTGGAGCCCGATAATCCCGCGGTCTATGCGAGCCTGGCGAGCGCCTACGATCAACTCGGCGAACATGCCGAGGCGCGGCTGATGCGGCTGCAGATGGGCCGGCTGCTGACGGAGAAATCCGCAGGCGGCACTGCCCTGCAGCATCGATAGAATGGCGCTGATTTCAGGAGCTTTCCGAGCCTCAATTGGGCCGATCCTGCCGCCCTGTTGACTGGTTGTCGGGCCTCCCCGGTGCGAATTCGTTCTTGACAATGCATACAATTTTCAATACAAGATGAAACTCAATGGCAGTGGACTCTCCCCGTTTGCCGAGTCCTGCTGCCATCAGTGGGTCCCCAAAACAGCCCCAGGGAAGACGCGTCCCCAAAGCCGAAAGGCATAGAACTCCCTGGAAGAGAAAACGTTTCATACGATCTCAGGAGGTCAGTCCATGAAGACCAGCGGTATGCGGCGAATTCTCCCCACCCTGGCGATGCTGGGGGTCATGCTTGCGCTTCCTTCGTTCCGGGCTCTGGCTCAGTCCGGCACCCAGGGCAAGGTCGCGGTTACGGTAGAAGACGTATCCGGGGCGGTGGTGCCGGGTGCCAATCTCACGCTCGTCGAGCATCAAACGAACGACACCTATGCCGGCGTCACCAGCGGCAGCGGCGGCTACACCTTCGTGAACCTGCCGATCGGCACCTATACGCTCACCATCAGCCATTCGGGTTACGCCACCAAGATCTATTCCACGGTTCTTGTCGAGGTGTCTCAGGTCACCGGTCTTACGGCTCAACTTTCCGTCGGCGCGACCACCCAGACTGTTCAGGTTGCGGGCCAGACCTCTCCCGTTCTGCAGACGACTTCCAACGAAGTCGGCACGGTGATCGACATGAAACAGATCCAGGACCTGCCGATCTACGGCCGTGATATCACGGCTCTGGCGGCGATTGTGCCCGGTTACAGCGGCGCCAACGGCCAGGGGACGTTCAACGGCCTGCCGATCATGGACCAGGGCAGCAATATGGACGGGATGGTCGGCAACGCGAGCCGCATGAAGTTCGACGCCAACATCGAGCCGGCCGTTTCGCCCCGTCTGGAAGACATCGAGCAGATGAGTGTGCAGACCGACCAGCTGAGCCTGAATTCCGGCTTCGGCCAGGCCACCACCCAGGTCAATTTCGTCTCCCGTCGCGGAACCAACCAGTTTCACGGATTGCTCTATGAGGACTTCCGCAACGACGGCCTGAATGCCAACAGCTGGCTGAACGATGCGCTGACGCTGCCCAAGAACAAGCTGATCCAGAATGATTTCGGCGGCAGCATCGGCGGGCCCATTCTGCACAACAAGCTGTTCTTTTTCGGCACCTTTGCCATGCAGAAGATACCGGGGAGCTTTACTGCGACGAACGATGCCTTCACCAGCGCCGCACAGGGGGGCGCCTTCACCTACGTCGGATCGGATGGCGCGACCCATACCGCTAACCTTCTGACCATCGCACAAAACAGCGGGCTGAATATCCCATCCACGGTCAACGCGGAGGTTTCCAAGCAGTTCTCGGCCATCAACTCCGCCCTCGGCTCCGGACACCTCGCTCCGACGTCCGACCCCAACTACAACGAGGTTGGCTGGGTTCAGCCTTCACCGCAAACGTTTTACTATCCGGTTGCGCGTCTTGATTACGTTCTCTCGCAGAAGGTCAGGATGTATCTCTCCTGGATGATGACGCAGCAGAATCAGCCTGGCGTCACAGCGCCTACTTTCCCGGGCAGCGGCTTTTCCGATCAGGAGGCCGGGAACCAGACCAAGAACTTCACCGGCTCGTACGGGTTCGATTACATCTTTTCGCCGCAGCTGATGAACCAGTTTAAAGCGGGCTACCTCTACGATGCCACCTTGTTTGCCTACAACTCGGCGCCGCTCTATGCAACCGAGCCAACGGTGAACTGGAACTACCCTGGTGCCAGTGGCAACATGTCCGGCCAGACTTACCAGGGGCCGATCGACACTTATTACCCGATCTGGGATTTTTCCGATTCCATGACACTGCAGCACGGAAAGCACACGTTCCAATACGGGGTTTCCTGGTACAAGGAACAGGATCACTACTGGAATGGACCGGGCGGTTACTATAACTATAACTTTGGCCTGGCGACCGGCGATCCTGCGATCAACGCCTTCACCAACTCCGGAAGCAATCCGACGCTGCCCAATGCCACGAACGCCGAACTGCAGAAGGCGGATTCGTTGTATGCGATCCTGACCGGCAGGCTCAGCGGCGTCACCGGAGAAAACGCCTATAACATCAAGACGAAGACCTACAGCCCTACCGGACAGCTGAGCGAATATCCGCTGGATGAGGTGTCCTCGGCGTGGAGCCTGTTCGCGGAGGATTCCTGGCGGGTGACCCCGTCGCTGACCCTCAATTACGGCCTGCGCTGGGATATCTTCGGTCCCGAGAAGGATCTCACGGGTTTCTACCATTCCGCGGATCAGTCTTCCATTTACGGCCCCACAGCCGTGGGCGACCTGTTCGATCCCGGCTCGCTCAAGGGCAATCTGGATCCATCGATTGCAGTACACGCGGAGCCGTATCAGCCGTGGAAGGTCACGCCGCAGCCGGCGTTCGGCTTTGCCTGGAACCCGCATGTGACTTCCGGCGCCCTGAGAGGTCTGCTGGGCGAGGACAGGACTGTGATCCGCGGAGGTTACGCATTGCGCCGGTTCACTGAGCCTTACCAGTACTTCTGGGATTATGCGACGGACTATGGACAGTTCTACTAC
Organism: Acidobacteriaceae bacterium; assembly: GCA_049679565.1. Classification (GTDB taxonomy): domain Bacteria; phylum Acidobacteriota; class Terriglobia; order Terriglobales; family Acidobacteriaceae; genus Palsa-343. The sequence continues at coordinate 10,094 of JBAUGH010000357.1, read as the reverse complement.
CAGCAGTTCAACCTGATCGCGAACAACACCGGGCAGCCTGGGACGTTTGCTCCCGGTAGCCTGTCGATCGGCAACACGCTGCCATCCTTCACTCTGGCACCGCCGACGTACGAGACAACGTCGCCCGAGTCGGCGTTTACATTTCAGGAGGGGCCAGGGGTTAACGGCATCCAGCCGAACCTGGACGAACCCACTTCCGAATCCTGGAACTTCGGCATTCAGCGGGGACTCGGTCATGCTATGGCGCTGGAGGTCCGCTACAACGGCAATCACACTCTGCATCAGTGGATTGCCATCGACCCCAATGAAGTGAATATCTTCGAAAACGGATTCCTGAAAGATTTCAAAAACGCTCAGGCTAACCTGGCAGCATCGGGGGGCTCGTCATTCTCCAGCAGTTACGGCAACCCAACGCCCATTCTCGATGCGGCTTTCGGCGGGACTAACGCCTCTGATTACACGAATACTCAGTACATCAATTATCTGAACACCGGCCAGGCGGGGGCGATGGCCGGCGTGATTACCGGCATCAACGGCACCGTACCGTACTTCTGCAATCTGGTCGGCGCCGGCTTTGCTCCGTGCGCCACGAACGCGGGTTATACGGGTTCGGGCGCGGGGTACCCAACTAACTTCTTCGTTGCCAATCCCTACGCAATCGGCACGGGTGGAGGCAATGCGACCGGGGAGTTGTATTCCGAAGGCTACTCCAATTACAACGGCCTGCAGGTGGATCTTCGCCAGGGATCATGGCACGGTCTGCAGTACGACGCAAACTACAGCTGGAGCAAAACTCTCGGCGTTGAGTCCGCCAATTCCTGGACTGGCTCCTTTAACGCTTTCACTCTGCGCAATCTCAGGCAAAGCTACGGGCCGACTGTATTCGACATTCGCAACGTCTTCCATGGCAACGGCACGTACGATATCCCTGTTGGCCGTGGGCGGAGCCATCTGGCCAACAATCGGGCGCTGGACGCGGTTCTGGGCGGATATACGGTAGGAACGATTGTGACGTGGCAGGGCGGCGCACCGGCGCAGGTCGGTGGCGGCTATTACACCTTCAACGACTACGGAGACGGGGGTGTCCAGCTACACGGAGTTACACGCGGGCAATTGCAGAGTGCCGTCGGCGTTCGCGAGGTTGCGGGGCAGCCCTTTGCCGACCTGATCAGCTCGAAATACCTGGTCAGCCCGACCGGCGGGGGCGCGAATTCGACTTACCTCACGCCGAATACCACACCTGGAACCTTCGGTCAGATCATGTACCTCCACGGGCCACCACAGTTCTATCAGGACATGGAGCTGACCAAAGTGTTCCCCATCCACGAGGCGATGAATTTCAATCTCCAGGCTGCCTTCCTCATTGTCTGGAATCATGCCGTTTTTGGAAATGCGGATGGTTTCGGGCCGTATGTGCCTGGCACATCTGCTAATTCCTTCGATTCCGGTGTTCAGGATTACGGATTCGGCGAGGGTAGTCCCACCAATGAAGGTTTGGGCTTTGGACGAATTATCGAACTGCGCGGCAACTTCCACTTCTAAGTGGACCTCCCATGCCGGACGCCGCCTGGCGTCCGGCAGCTTTTTTTTCCGACAGGATGGGAAATGGCGCCTGGAACGAGGATCATCGTGAAGGGATGAGGAGAGTTTGAAACCTCGTTGGCGTCAAGCTGTGTTCCTGGCTGCGGGAGGAATCGGGCCAATCCTGCGACGCAGTCTGTCTTTGGCGTTCTGCGCTTGTGCTGTCTGGACGGTTTTCCTTTCATCCGCGATGGCACAGCGGCAGGAGCGCTCTCAACCGCCTGTACCCGGGCCCATGCTGAGCGAAGGCATCGTCACCTTCGACACGCCGCAGTTCACGCTGAAGCTGGTTCGTTCTTCGCAGACGGTTGCGGCGCTGCTGCCGAAGGGGGCCAACGGCTTCGACTTCACCCCCGGCGATCAGCTCGTCGAGCGGTCGGGGAATGGCTACTATCATCTGGGCGACCTCGATCTTCGTGTGCGTAACGGCGCTTCGGGTCCCTGGCAGGACTACTCCACCGCGCTGGCTCGCGAGCCGGTCGCGGTGCTCCCCGCTTCAGGAAGCGTGCTCGCCTCGGCCGACCTCGCGCCCACTCTGCCGGCGGATATCCCCCTGACGATCACCCGCGCGTGGGCTCTCGACCGCGGCCAGCTGGTTCTCCGCTTCGCCCTGACCAACAGGACGCAGCGGCCGGTCGAGATCGGTTCCCTCGGGATTCCGATGGTGTTCGACAACATCATGACCGGCCGCACTCTTGCCCAGGCGCATGCGATCTGCAGCTTCTACGATCCCTATATAGGAGAGGACGCGGGATACCTTCAGGTGACCCGGTTGAGCGGTCATGGTCCGGCCCTGATGGTGGTGCCGGACGGCCACACACCGTTCGAAGCCTGGAATCCCATCCTCAGCGAAAGGGCGGGGCACCTCGAGATGGCGCACGACCCGACGCCGCGCGGCATCACTTTTGAAGGCTTCTACGAGTGGATGGTCGACAGCGCCGCCTACCAGCAGAATGAGTGGAAGAACGCGCAGCCCTGGAATCCAGCTACGAGCTTCACCCTGCAGCCGGGCCAGACGCGGGTTTACGCACTTCGTTTCCTGCTTGCCGACTCTATTCCCGACATCGAGAAGACGCTCGCCGCCAACCATCGCCCGGTCGCGGTTGGCGTTCCCGGCTACATCCTTCCCATGGATATGGAGGGCCATCTCTTCCTCGAATCCAGCGAGGCGGTCCGGTCGATGACGGTCGATCCGGAAGGCGCGCTCGAAATTGGGAAAGCGCGCCCCACTCCGGGAGGCTGGCGCAACTACACGGTGCGGGGGAAGATGTGGGGACGCGCGCGGCTCACCATCACCTACAGAACCGGTCTGGTACAGACGATCGACTATCGCGTGATCAAGCCGGAATCAGAGGCGGTTACCGACCTGGGCCATTTCCTGACCAGCGATCAGTGGTTCACCGATTCCGCCGATCCCTTCCACCGCGCGCCTTCGGCGATTACGTACGACAACCAGGCGCATCGCCAGGTGACTCAGGACAACCGGGTCTGGATTGCGGGCCTGAGCGACGAGGCGGGCGCCGGATCATGGCTCGCGCTCTTCATGAAGGAACTGGTCGCGCCCGACCCGAAGGAGATCGCGCAACTGCAGCAGTTCGTAGACGGGGTGCTGTGGGGGGGAATCCAGTACAAGGACGGCCCCGAGCAGTACGGTGTCCGCAAAAGCCTGTTCTACTACCAGCCTGACCAGTTACCGCCGGGATTTTACAACAGCAGCTTCGACTGGAAGAGCTGGGCGAGCTGGAGCAAAAAGGCCTCGGAAGCCGTTGATCGCTCCTATAACTACCCGCACGTCGCGTCCGCGTACTGGGTGATGTACCGGCTGTCTCGCGATCACCCAGGCCTGATCGCCGATCATCCCTGGCAGTGGTATCTGGCGCATGCCTATGAAACGTCGATGGCGATGACTCGGCTGGCGCCGTATTACGCTCAATTCGGTCAGATGGAAGGCGACGTCTTCCTGTACATCCTGGAGGATCTGCGGCGCGAAGGCATGACGGCCGACGCCGACGCGCTGGAAGCGGCCATGCGCCGGCGCGCCGAACACTGGAACACCGAAGAGTATCCCTTCGCCAGCGAGATGCCGTGGGATTCCACCGGTCAGGAAGAGGTCTACGCCTGGACGAAATACTTCGGCTTCAACGCCAAGGCGCAGACCAGCATCGACGCCATCCTGGGATACGACCCTGCGATTCCGAGCTGGGGTTACAACGGAAGCGCCCGCCGCTACTGGGACTTCCTCTATGCCGGCAAGGTTCGCCGTCTGGAGCGCCAGCTTCATCACTACGGCTCGGGCATCAACGCCGTTCCGCTGCTCTCGGATTACCGCAGCCACCCCACGGATCTTTATCTCCTCCGGGTCGCCTATGGCGGAACCATGGGGGAGCTGAGTAATATCGACCAGAACGGGTTCGGTTCGGCCGCTTTTCACGCTTTCCCCGACATGCTGGCCGACGATCCGTACTCGGGAGACTATGGCACTGGATTCTGGGGTTTCGCGGTCAACACGGCGACCTATGTCGTCGATGATCCTGTTCTGGGATGGCTCTGCTTCGGCGGCGACCTTGAGGACAGCCACGGCGAGATTCGCGTCGTGCCTCTGGATGCCGCGCGCAGCCGGGTCTACCTCGCCCCACTCGGTCTGTGGATCACGCTCGATGCGGGGCGCATTCGCAACCTGCAGTTCAATCCTTCTACCGGCGTTGTCCGCCTCTCCCTCGACGCGGCCAGCGAGATCACGCCGGCTGCGCGGCTGCGCCTTCAGCAGCCGGCCGCCATCGCCGGCATCGGCCAGTACCGCCCGGAGGCCAATTTCCGAATGGAGCGCGGGGCATGGGATGTCCCGCTGGGACCGCACCCTGCCGAGATCGTCCTCAAAGCAGGTCCGAGTGCAGGAAAAGGATCGCATGAATGACGGAGTGCAGCCGTGAATGCCGGACCAGCGGTGCGGAGCCTCGCGCTTCTCTCGGCCGCGGCGCTTGCGGGCAGCGTGGCGCTCTTCGCGCAGACGCCGGCGGCCCCGGTTCAGCAGGGTATTCAGCTCGTCGAAGGCGGCCGCTGCACGGAGGCCCTTCCACTTCTCAAGCGCGGTCTGACTCACGTAACCGATAAGGATCTTCGCTATCGCGGCGAGATGGCAGAGGTTCGCTGTGCGATGGCGGTCGACGATCGGCAGACAGCCGCCGATGTGCTCTTCCGCCTGCAGCGGGAATCACCGGGCAATCCGGAAGTGCTCTACATCCAGACCCACATGTTTTCCGAGCTGGGCATGCGCGCCGCCAGGGAATTGCAGGAGAGAGATCCCACTTCGTATCAGGCGCGCCGCCTGCGGGCCGAGAGCCTGGAATCGCAGGGCAAAGAGGATGAAGCGGCCGCCGTCTACCGCGACATCCTCAAAGACCATCCCAACGTGCCTGGCATTCACTACCGTCTGGGGCAAATCGCTCTTGCGGAGGCAGGCGATGCGGGGCCCACGGACGCGGCGCAGGCGGAATTCGAGAAGGAAGTCGCACTCGATCCCACCAACGCCTCCGCGGAGTTCATCCTCGGCGAGCTGGCGCGGCGCAAGGGAGACTGGAACGATGCGATCCGCCACTTCACGCAGGCGGCTCGCCTCGACGCCGGATTTTCGGAAGCTTATCTGGCGCTCGGCATGTCGCTTGCGGCGAGCGGCCGCTATGCCGACGCCAAGCCGCCGCTCGAGCACTACGTTGCGCTCGAGCCCGACGACCCTTCCGGCCATTACCAGCTTGCGATGGCCGACGCACACACCGGCGATCAGGCGGGAGCCCGTCGGGAAATGGCTCTCCAGGCTCAGGCTGCCGCCCGCGCAAAATCCATGGACACCACGCAGGGGCATCCCGTCCAGCCATGATCCTGTCCCTGCACACGCAACGCGCTGCCGCAATCCCTGTGAAGTCGCATTGACCTGATGTCCGCCCAGCGAGATCGACTCCGCCTCTCCCGCCGCGAATTTGTCTGCGCCTCTGCGCTGGGTGCGGCCGCTGCATCTCCGCTCGCCCGCGCGCTGGCAGCAGCGGAGACTCGGCCGTATTTCGAGGCCCTGCCTGCGGAGCGCAGCGGCATCACGTGGACGCACACCGCCGGCCTGTCTCCCAGCATGTATCTTCCGGAAACTGTGGGCGCGGGCTGTGCCTTCGTCGATTACGACAACGACGGGTGGATGGACATCTATCTGGTCAACAGCGGCCCGTGCGACTTCTACAGTCCGCCCAGGCCGCTGCGCAACGCGCTCTACCGGAACAACCGGGATGGCACGTTCACCGACGTGACGGAGAAAGCGGGGGTTCGCGGCAGCGCCTACGGCATGGGGGTCGCGGTGGGAGACTACAACGGCGACGGTCTGCCCGATCTGTATGTCACGCAGTATCCCCGCAGCATTCTTTATCGCAACAATGGCGACGGCACTTTTACTGACGTGACCGCGAAAGCCGGCCTTGCCGCTCCCGGGTGGGCGACCAGCGCGGTGTGGTTCGATTGCGACAACGATGGCCGCCTGGACCTGTTCGTCTGCCGCTTTGCCGATTTCAGCAAAGAGGAAAACGTCTGGTGCGGCGGTCATGGTCCCGGCCAGCGCTACTACTGCAAGCCGAGCGTCTACAAACCGATGCCCAGCTGGCTCTTCCACAACAACGGAGACGGCACGTTCACGGACGTCAGTCGCGAATCCGGTATTGCTGCTTCGCTGGCCAAAGCCTGGGGTGTCGTCGCGGCCGACCTCAACAACGATGGCCGCATGGACCTTTTCGTCGGCAGCGACACCGCTCCCAATCCCTTATTCATGAATCAGGGCGGAGGCCGCTTCGCCGACAACGGATTCCTGGCGGGGGTGGCCTACAATCCCTTCGGCGTTGCCCGGTCCGGGATGGGCGTCGATGCCGCCGACTACGATCAGGACGGGTGGCTCGATCTGTTCGTGGCCAACGTGGACCACGAGATGTACTCGCTGTATCACAACAACCATCAGGGAGGATTCGACGACGTCTCGCTGCGGACGCCGATCGGGCCGATCACCCTCCTGATGAGCGGCTGGGGTCTGAAATTCTTCGACTTCAACAACGACGGCGACCTCGATCTTGTCATCGCCAACGGCCATCCGGACCTCGCGATCCAGCAACACCATCCGGAGCTTCGCTACCTCCAGCCGCTGCTGCTTTTCGAGCAGAATGGGGGATCGTGGAAAGATGTCAGCGATCGGGGCGGCCCTGCCTTTGCACAGCCTCTCGCGGGCCGCGGGCTGGCTCTGGGGGATTTCGATAACGACGGGGCGGTCGACGTGCTGGTGACCACCAATGACGGGCCGCCACTGCTTCTCAGGAACCAGGCTGCCCGCGACCATCACTGGCTGGGCGTCCGGCTCGTCGGCACCCGATCCAATATCGACGCGATCGGCGCCAAAGTAACCTGGAAGAGCGGCGAATTCGCGCGCCATCGCACTAAGGTTGGCGGCGGCAGTTATCTCTCCTCGCATGATCCCCGCATGGTGCTCGGCCTCGGCGCCCGCTCGCAAATCGACTGGGTGGAAGTGGAATGGCCGCAACCCGGCGGCAGCCGCCAGCGCTTCACCGGTCTGCCTGTCGACCGCTACATCACCATCACGGAAGGACATCCGGACTGGAAATAGGCTTCGGGCTTAGCGGTCTTTTCCGAAATACGCGTCGCCGATCTGGATCTGCGTGCCCCGGGCGGGTCCCGGTTTCGTGGTCCAGATGCCGTAGACGTGTCCGTTGCGCGCTGTAATGCCGGTGTAGTCTCCCAGGAAAGCGCGGCCGGCGTCGAACGGGTGCGTTGTCCACGCATAGTTTGTAAAGCTGTGACCCTCGTCCGTGGACCGCGCCAGCGTAACCGCGGCGTCGCGGTTCTTCGGGTCGCCGCGCCGGTCGTAGAAGACGACATCCACAGAGCCGTCGGCAGGATCCACGGTCATCCACTGGAAGAACTGATCCGCTCCATCGTGTACCGGATCATCGTTGACCCGCACCGCCGGCCCCCACGTCTTTCCTCCGTTCGCCGAAGAGGCGGTGAACACATCGACATCGCCGTTGCGATAATCGCTCCACGTGACGTACAACCGCGGCTTTCCCCGGAGGTGGGCATCCACGGCAATCTGGGGAAATCCGTTGGAGCGCGCCACATCCTCGACCTGAAACATGATCGGCGCGGTGCGAAGGATGTTGCGCGGTTTCGAGAACGTGCGTCCGCCATTGCGGGACATGGTGTACTGCAGCCATCCGTCCCCGGCCCATACGACATACAGCGTTCCGTCCGGCGCCACGGCTCCGGCAAAGCCCTCGAGCGCGCCATTATCGTCGCGCGGCAGCCCGGGGTGTTGGTCGATCTCGATAGGCTTCGACCAGCTGAGGCCATCGTCGGTGGAACGGGTGAGCCAGATCTCGGAGTCGGTCAGCGTCCAGCGCGTCCAGCCGATGTATAGATTCCCCGAATCCGGACCATGGGTGTCATCGGCCACCAGATACGGCTTGTCTTCCCAAGGGACGCCCGCGCCGTCCGCATGCTGAATGACGGGAATGTCGTTCGCTTCCCAGGTGTGGCCGCCGTCCATCGATCGCCGCACGAAGAGCCCGTTGCGCGAGGAGTCGTGCCCCCAGTAGTTGAAGGTCCCCAGCTTGTCGAAGGCCATATAGCAGATGATGGCGTGACCCTGCGTGTCATAGGCGATCGACACATCTCCCGAGACGCGGAAGCGCGTAGAGGAAACCCCGGCCGCTACCCGCCAGGTCTTGCCGCCATCGGTTGAGTAACCCGCGTGTGCGTTGTCCTGGAAGGCGGCCACCACATGTTGCGGATTGCCGGGATCGATGGCAATGGCTGGTTCGGTGAAGTATCCGGGCTGCGGCGTCAGATCAACAACCGACGCATGCGGAGCGGGAGGGAGCGGCGACCCAGCCTGGGCCGCCGCCGCACGTCCGGCGACCAGGAGCAAAGCGCAACAGGAGCCGGTCAGCAACAGGAGGGGATATCTCAAGGGGCAGCCTCGGTGGAGTGGAGTCCGTCTGCAAGCCGCAGCGCAGCGGGCGCAGGCCGGGTCCGGCGAGAATTGCATTGCAAATAGTGTACAATTCTCCCTTCCCGGTCGATCCCCTTCGCGGAGCAAAATCTCTCATGTCCCTTCAGTTTCCGACTGCCCGGAAGTTCTTCGTCTGTGCCCTCGCCCTCGCTGTGGTCTGCGGGCCGGCCTTTTCGCAGCGCCGCCACCGGGGCGGATATCCCAACGAATTCGGCTTCCGTTTTCTCGGGCCCATGCGGGGCAATCGCGTGGCGGCTGTAGCCGGCGTGCCGGGTGATCCCAGCACATGGTACGCGGGCGCGGCCTCCGGCGGCGTCTGGAAATCGACGGACGGCGGCAACGACTGGAACCCCATCTTCGATCAGGAACCGGTCGCAGCGATCGGTGCGCTGGCGGTCGCGCCCACCGACCATAACATTGTCTGGGTCGGGACCGGTGAGGCGTGGGCCATTCGCGATATCGATGTGACGGGCGACGGCGTCTACAAATCGACGGACGCGGGCAAGACCTGGCAGCATATGGGGCTCGACCCAACGGGGCGCATCGGCCGCATCCTGATCGATCCCGAGAACCCCGACGACGTGTACGTCTGCGCGCTGGGCCGCCTGGGCGGACCGCAACCGGAGCGCGGGGTGTATCGGACGACGGACGGCGGCAAGACCTGGGATCACGTCCTCTACGTAGACGAGAACACGGGCTGCTCCGGGCTTGCGATGGACCCGGAAAACCCGCGTACGATGTTCGCCGGCATGTGGCAGGTTTCGATGCACCCGTGGGCGGAGCTGAGCGGCGGCCCGGGGAGCGGCGTCTTTGTCTCGCACGACCGGGGCGCCACGTGGTCGCGCATCGAGGGCCACGGCCTGCCTCATTCGCCGGTGGGGAAGATCGATGTTGCGGTTGCGCCCACGGACTCGAACCGGGTCTACGCCCTGATCGAAACCGACAAGCAGGGATCGCTGTGGCGCTCCGACGACGGCGGAGCTGACTGGCACGTGGTCAGTTGGGACCGCACGCTGATTGGGCGCGGCGGGTACTACATCCGCATCGCCGTCTCGCCTGCGGATGAAGACAAAGTCCTGGTTTCCAACAGCAGCTTCCTGGTGTCCACCGATGGCGGCCGCACCTTCGAAGACAAGCCGTGGGGCGGGGACAATCACGACATCTGGATCGATCCGACCAACGCCAATCGCTTCGCCATCTCCTTTGACGGAGGCCTGGGCATCACGACGGTCGGAGGCCGCGGCTTCCACGAGGTGAGCCTGCCCATCGGGCAGATGTACCACGTGGCGGTGGACGATCAGATTCCCTACTACGTTTACGGCAACATGCTGGACAACAGCACCATGCGCGGACCCAGCATTCCCCTCCACGAAGAAGCACCGGAGGCTGGCTGGGACCACGGGTTGGGCGGTTGCGAATCCGGCTTCACGATGCACGATCCCAGCGACCCCAACGTGGTGTGGGC
>JBAUGH010000356.1:0-1734 GCA_049679565.1 Acidobacteriaceae bacterium | reverse complement strand
GTCACCACCAGCGCTGCCATGATCGGCAGCGCGGGCAGCACCGCAAGGACGTAAGCGACCGCCCCGCTCACGTGCAGACGCCGCACCCCCAGCGCTGCGATCGTCGAAAACAGCACGCACAACGCCGCTGCCACCGCCATGCGCGCCACATAACGGCTTTGCGCCGCATTTCCGATACACCACATAGCAAGTCTCCTTGATCTAAAGACAAGATGACTTTACACATGCGGGGGCAACCTGTCAAGCACAATTGACACTTTTCCCGAAAAATAAGCCCTCAGCCACCGCTCAGGCCTTTTCCGCGGGCGAGTCCAGGTACTTGATCAGGATCACTTCGTTGCCCTGCTCGTTGTAGATCAGCTCGTCGACCGTGCCGGCGGCCAGCAGAAGGCCGTACCCTCCGGCGCGCATCCCTTTCTGGTTGCGCTCCGCCAGGTGGGCGGTGGGGTCGTCCGCTGCGTTGGCGCTGACGGCATGGGGCAGGGCTTCCTTGCGGAATCCCGCGCCCGGATCGCGTACCCGAAAGGTCATGGTGCGCGCGGTGCGGATGGCGTTCACCTCCACCACCTGATCGGGATTGAACTTCGCTCCATGCTCCATCGCGTTGACCAGGATCTCGCGCAGCGCCAGCATGATCTCCTGCCGCGCGGTCTCCGGCAGCTGCGCGGCAAACTCTCGGGCAAACGACATCAAGCGGTCGGCGGTGGCCAGACGGCAGTTGACCCGCACCGCGATCCAGCCGGGGCGTGCCGAGATGACTTCGATGTCTTCGTTCGACTCGTCGCCGGTCGCTGCGTTGCCCGCGACGCAGAAGATCTCGTGCGCGTCGAAGGGAGGCGTGAAGCATCCGAAGACCCGCGCGCGAAGAGCCGCGATGATCTCGTTCGGCGTGCTGTAAGGAGCCAGCACCACGCACTTGAGATTGGGCCGTATGAGCCGCATCTCTTCGAGCAGAGCCAGAGCCTCATCCATCGCGCTGTCGGCGCTGGTGATGATGACGCCGAAGGCCCGGCAGCGCAGCCGGTGAAGTGCGTCGATGTGGCCGGCGGCGTACTCGATCGCCAAACCAGCGCCGGTCAGCAGTTCGCCCACTTCGCGGCTGACCGGGGTCTGACTGTCGATGATGAGGACTCGGCTCATGGCGATCTCCCGAGGGACGGGTTGATTCTAGATCATCGGGCGGAGGAGGCTCGCCGGCTTGCCGTCGCCGCAGCGAGTCGCCCTCGTGAGGTTCATCTGCGTTTCATCAGATCGCGGCAGTGATTTCCCAGGGGTCGGCTTCCCGTAGTTTCATGCCGAGGAAGGTACGCAAGGCCGGGGTTAGGTCAACAACCCAAGCACGGCCACCTGAAAGGGTTCGACAAGTTGGCTCTCGAGGACCGACCCGGTTTCACCGTGCATCGTGTCACGATCCTTGCATAGCCGGGTATGCCGGTTCTCGGCAAAGATCAAAGGGATGGGCCGATTAGGGGCCAGCGACGGCAGAGCTAAGAGATCGTAGGCGACGAATCTGGCTCCGCAGCGGGGTCGATGGGGCCTCGTTGGGACAGAGATCCGCGCGATCAGTGCCTAGAAGCTGATGTGCCGCTTTCCTCGAGCCAATAGGTGGTGTTCGGAACGAAGATACCGGCAGAAAGCGCGACGGTCGGACATCGAGCGAAATGCCATTCGAGGTGCCGGTCCTGCGGGCGGTTTAATCTCAAGCGGTTAATTATAAAGAGTCATGGTACTCAT
>JBAUGH010000355.1:0-1540 GCA_049679565.1 Acidobacteriaceae bacterium | reverse complement strand
CGCCGAAGCGCGCCAGCGCCTGCCGCCGCGCCTCCTCCGGCGCCACCCCGCGGGCGATGCTCTCCTCCGTCGCCATCTCCAGATGCGCGGCCATCTCTGCATTCAGATCTGCATCCAGATTGTCTTTGTGAAAATACGCCCGCATCCGATTCCACGCCTGCCGCAAAAAATCCATCGAACCCTCTCCTGTGCCCGGCGCCCTATTCGCCCTGTTGTCCCAGCACTCGTCCCATCACCGCGGCCAGACGCTGCCAGTACGCGGCGTCCTCTGCCAGCTGTTTCCGCCCGCGCCTGGTGAGCGAATAGAACTTCGCCTTGCGGTTGTTGTCCGACGTCCCCCATTCCGCATCGATCCAGCCACGCTGCTGCAGCCGCACCAGCGACGCGTAAATCGTCCCCTGGTTCAGCAGCACCTCGTTCCCGCTCACCTGCTCGATGCGCCGCGCAATCCCGTACCCGTGCTGCTCTCCCATCACCGCCAGCGTCTGCAGGACCATCAGGTCCAGCGTGCCCTGCAGCAGATCGAGCTTCTCGTCGGCCATGCGATCTCCCTCTCCTGTGTTACGACCACAGAAGCGAAGTATACATGCCCTGTGGTTCTGCCACAGGACCCAATACGCATCCAATCCGCCGCCGGTTCCCGACGGCATCCGAAAAACAAAGGTCCCGAATTATCCGCTCGCCGCTGGTTACTTTCCGTTGCCTTCTGCTCCCCATCGTGCTAGCTTGAGGACTCTTCATTCCCCGAGGCCTTCCCCACCGCGCCCCGATCGACGAATCTGCCTGTCGGGCCGTCCGCCACACCCCACGGGAGGATCCATGAAGACCCGCACCCGGCTCTCCGCTCTTCTTCTCGTCGCGTCGGTCCCGGCCGCCGGTTTCGCCCAATCCACCATGGCCCCGCTGCTTACCCGCGCGTGGGACAACGACCGCTCCGGCTGGAACCGCCACGAAACCGTCCTCACCCAGGCGAGCGTGAAATCCAGGGGCCTCGTCCGCGCCACCATCATCCCGGTCTACGGCGACGCGCGCGGGATCGAATCCCAACCGCTCATCCTGCCCTCGGTCACCCTTGCCGACGGCAGTACCCACGACGTCATGGTGCTCCCCTCCATGGCCAACGTGGTGCGCGGCGTCGACGCCACCACCGGAGCTGCCCTCTGGCAAACACCGCCTCTCGGTACTCCCATCACCGGCAGCGATTCCCTCGGGCCCAACGGCCCCGGCGCCATGTGCCCCGGCCCCAACCAAACCATCGACTGCTATCAGATCAACCAATACTGGGGCGTCCTCTCCACCGGCGTCATCGATCCCGACACCTCTCGCGTCTATCTCGTCGCCTGGGTCTCCCCCGACGGCACGCCGCAAAACGGCAAGCACTATATGGTTGTCCTCAATGTGAAGGACGGCACCCAGGCGGTCCCGCCCGTCCTCCTCGATGGCTCGAACGGCGCCGAAACCTGGTCGGCCACCATGCGCAAGCAACGCAGTTCCCTGGTCATGACCAACATTGCCGGACGCAAAACCATCTTCTTCGCCT
>JBAUGH010000354.1:0-6852 GCA_049679565.1 Acidobacteriaceae bacterium | reverse complement strand
AATTCATCCCATGGCCGGAGAGCAGGCGGAACCGCAAAAGGCCCTGCCTTTTGAGGCAGGGCCTTTCGCGCTTCCGCCAAAAGCGGGTCCGCCCATGCGGCCGGCGCCTTACGGCTGCGTCGGAATCACTCCCGGAGCGAACAGATCCGACAGGTCGTTCGCGTTCGCCGCATCTCCCAGCCACGGCGACGAGCCGCCCGTCGCCCGCACGTGGAAGATCTCCTGCATCGTCCGCAGGTCCGAGGAGTGCGAGTAGTCGATCGAGCTGGCATACGGCACGCCGTTCTCGTTCGCATGCGCGTAGTTCGAAATGACGATCTCCGGAATCGTGGTGTTGAAGTCGTCCGCGTTGTCGCCCGCTTCCCCGTCCGACTCCGACTCGTCCCACCACAGGATGATCACGCCGCCATCCTTATATGCCTGCGACGACATGATCAGCGGAACCAGCCGGCTCACCGTGTTGTCCCCCGAGCGAATGCTCGACACATCCCCCGTCAGCCCCGCAAACCCGCTCGTCAGGCTGCTGTGCATCTCGTTGTACTGGTCCGGCGTGATCCAGTTGTAGTCTGCCACCTGGTTGGTCGCCAGATCGTAGGCCAGCTGCTGGATCGGCGCGTAGTGGAAGCGCAGCGGATTCGACGTCGTCGTGTTGTCGCCGCCGTTCGTATCCGTGAAGAACACCATCGGGTCGTGCTTCGGCGCATAGTTGTACTGCGTCGAGTCGTTGTACCTGTTCAGGAAATTTCCCGGCCCGAACACCCCCGACTGGCTCACCAGCGGCACCGTCCACTGGCTCTGCGCCAGAGGCAGATTCACCAGCTTCCCGCTGCTGCTCTGCAGGTCGGTGTCCTCCTGATACGACTTCCAGCTGTAGCCCGCCCGCTGCAGCAGCCCGCTCAGGTGCTGCGTCGTCGTCTGCGCGTTCGGCGGGTTGTCGGCATAAGGATCGTCATCGTCCAGAATGCCGAAGTTCGTCCCCGCCTCCGCCCACAGGTACTGCGGCTCCGAAGGATGGATATGCGGATTGTTGCCGCTCTCCGTCGCCAGCACGTTGTGATACTGCGTGGCGTAGGCCACGTGCTCGCTGATGTTCTCCAGCCGCCCGTCTACCCAGGCCCAGGCCGTCCCGTTCACCAGGCTGTTGATGAACGGCGCGTTGGGATTCTGGTATACCGGCTGGATCCCGCCGGCAACCGTCGTGGGCTGCGTCCAGTTGTGGTTCTCCAGCGCGATCACGAAGACATGATGGACGCCGCGGTCATCGCGATCCTGATCCCGGTCCTGGGCGATCGCATGTTGGCAGCTGGCCGCGGCCAGCAGAGCGCACCCTGCGAGCAGGGGAAGTCGGGTAAAGGGAGACATCGGTACCTCCGGAATTTTTGGGGTGGGCGGCGCCCGGCGTGTCCGCTGCCTCGCGGCAGCGCGCACACCCAATGTGCCGCTGCAGCAGTGTTAGCAGTCCCCTGTTGCGCCCCGATGAGGGTTCCGTTAAAGATCGGCGCAGCGGGCTTCCTGCTTCCCCGAACCACGCCGCCGCAGCACGCGAACAGACCCGCCGCCCCCATGGCAGTTCTCATGCGATACTCTTGGTCCTCAGGAGCCCTCGATGATCCGATCCGCCTCCCTGCTCTCCGCCACCCTGCTCTCCGTCTCCCTTCTCGCCGCCTCCGCCCAGGTTCCGCCGAAGCCCGCGTACCCGCCCACCCACTGGCCCGTCCGCGACGGCGTCTTTCACATCCATGACTTCCGCTTTGGCACCGGCGAAACCCTCCCCGACCTCCGCCTCCACTACCTCACGCTGGGCCAGCCCCATCGCGGGGCGGACGGCCGCACGGACAACGCCGTCCTGCTCCTCCACGGAACCGGCGGCAGCGCGCACTCGCTTCTCAATCCCGTCTTTTCCGATGTCCTCTTCGGCCCCGGCCAGCCCCTCGACATCGCCAAATACTTCATCATCCTCCCCGACGACATCGGCCACGGCGAATCCAGCAAGCCCTCCGACGGCCTGCGCATGAAGTTCCCCCACTACGACTACGACGACATGGTCCGCTCGCAGCACCAGATGCTCCTCGACGGCCTCCACGTCGATCACCTCCGCCTCATCTTCGGCACGTCCATGGGCTGCATGCAGGCCTTTGTGTGGGGCGAAACCTACCCTGACTTCTCCGACGCCCTCATGCCGATGGCCTGCCTGCCCATCGAGATCGCCGGCCGCAACCGCATGTGGCGCTATATGGCCATGCAGATCATTCGCCACGACCCCGCCTGGGACGACGGCAACTACACCGCCGAGCCGACCGAAGGCCTCCGCGGCGCCAACGATCTCCTCATCATTGCCGGCTCCGCCCCCCAGCAGATGCAGAAGAACTTTCCCACCCGCCAGCAGGCCGAAGCCTATGTGGATCGCACCCTCGACATCCTCGACGCCCACACCGACGCCGACGACTTCCTCTATTACGTGAACGCCTCGCGCAACTACAACCCCGAGCCGAAGCTTTCCACCGTCACGGCGCCCGTCCTCTGGATGAACTCCGCCGACGACTTCATCAATCCGCCCGAGCTGGACATCGCGCAAAAGCTCGTCACCCGCATGCCTCACGCGCAGTTCATCCTCATCCCCGCGTCCATGCAGACCTACGGCCACGGCACCCATACCCACGCCGCCGTCTGGAAAGACGACATGATCCGGTTCCTCGGGGAAACAGAGAAGAAGTGATGGGGTTCTCCCCTCCCGCTTCACCCACTTCAGTCCGCTGAATCCTGCCCCCGCCGATTCCTGTACGCTGTACGCTACACGCTGTACACTGTCTTGCCTCTATCTCTGAGGAGCCAACCTATGCGCCTTCTGTCCCGGACATTTGTAACAGCGGCTGTTCTCTTCCTGACTGCGGCCGCCTGGGCCGCTACGTCCTCCTCCAAAGATCCCCGCCTGGCCGGCGCATACACCTTTGGGCGCGGCGGCTGGACCTACGTTCACCTCCAGGGATCGCCCCAGCAGATCGGCTTCCAGCACGGATACCTCCTCGGTCCTCAATCGTCGATGCGCTCCACGTCTTTAAGGTTGAGAATCAGCACTCCACGCAGCGCGACTGGCAGTTCTACCGCGACGCCGCGAAGAGCATGTTCTGGCCGCACATCGACGCCGAGTACCAGGCCGAGCTGAAAGGCATTGCCGAAGGAGCCGAGGCCCGCGGCGAGCCTGTCGATGTCTGGGACATCGTCGCCCTCAACGGCACCATGGAGCTCTCCGAATACTACGTGCCCTGGCTGAACAAAACCCAGCACGCCATGAATGCGCCCCTCATCCTTGCCCCCGGCAAATGCAGCGCCTTCATCGCCACCGGCAGCTACACCAAAGACGGCAAAATCGTCATCGCCCACAACAACTGGTCCTCGTACGCCGAAGGCTCCCGCTGGACCATCATGTTCGACATCGAGCCCACCCATGGCTATCGCATCCTCCAGGACGGCGTGCCCGGCATGATCACCAGCAACGACGACTTCGGCATCAACAGCGCCGGCATCATGATCACTGAAACCACCATCACCCAGTTCGTCGGCTGGAACCCCAACGGCGTCCCGGAATTTGTCCGCTCCCGCAAAGCGCTCCAGTACGCCAACAGCATCGACGACTACGTCGCCGCCATGCGCCAGGGCGATAACGGCGGCTACGCCAACGACTGGCTCATCGGCGATCGCAAGACCGGCGAAATCGCCTACCTCGAGCTCGGCCTCAGAAACACCCCTGTCTGGCGCAAAAAGGACGGCTACTTCGTCAGCTCCAACTTCCCCCGCGACGCCTCGCTGATCAAAGAAGAAACCACCGGCTTCAATCCCAACGACCCCTCCTCTTCCATGAACGCTCGCCGCATCCGCTGGGATCAACTCATGCAAAAGGACAAGGGCCAGATCGACGTTCAGCTCGCCGAGCAGTTCCTCGCCGATCACGTCGACTCCTACACCCACCAGACCGGTCCCGACCAGCGCACTCTATGCGGTCACGAGGACCAGTCGAAGCAGGGCGTCCCCCAGTGGGACGATCCTCCGTATAACCCTGGCGGCGCCGTCCAGGGCAAAGTCACCGACAGCGATCTCGCTGCCCACATGGCGCTCATCGCTCACGCCGGCCATCCCTGCGGCGAAGACTTCCTCGCCAAGCCCTTCCTTGCCGCCCATCCGCAATTCGACTGGCAGTCCTCCATCCTTCGCGATATGAAATCCGGCCCGTGGACCGAATTCACCTCCAGCGAAAAACCAGGCCGGTAAGCCGAAATCCTCAGTCCTTCGAGGGCTCCGTCTGGCTCTTTTCCTCCGGCTTGATCGTGCTGCGCACCACCATGAACTTGTTCAGCAGATCGAACCAGAACGGCGCTCCCAGCGAGATGGCTATCGCGGTCAGCAGCCATCCCGGCAGTTTTCGCTCGAACAGGTGCCCGATCGTCAGCCACGGATTCGCCTGGAAATTCGTCCGCAGCCACTTCATCGATCCCTGCCATCCCATCGGCAGCAGCGAACTGCTCGCCATCTGATTGAAGGCGCCCACCGTGACGCTCATCTTCCCAACTTCCGCGTCCACCTGATCGCGCAGCGAACTGCCCGCCGCCGGAGAAGTTGCTGTGGCTGCCGGCCCCGCGGGATTATTGCTCACATACGATTGCGCGGAGCTCACCATCGCCTGCCGCACATCCCGATCCACCCACAGCGTCCGTGCCAGCCGCAGCGAATCGACGTTGAACGCCACCGCCAGAATGATCCCGATATACAGCAGCACCCGCTGCGTGTAACGCTTGTACCACCCCGACACCCGATCCATCGCGTCGTTGTACCAATTCTCCAGTTTCGTCTGGAACGCGTCGATGTCCCCCTTCGCGTCGTTTGCCAGCGTCAGAAGCGCCTCCCCTGCCTTGTTCCCCCGATAGATCCAGTGGTGCTTCGCCAGCGACTCCTGGATCACCTTCATGGCTTCCTCGCCGCTTGCCTTTTTCCAGTTCAGATAATCGATCATCGCCAGCGCAAAGGTCCGCGACGGTATATACGCAGGCAGCAGAATCGCCTGCATCGCCGACCCTTTTCCCATCGTCCGCGGAACCCCCACAAACGTGCGGCACGCGATCCGCAGCTTGTCGATCGGCTTCGCCTCCACGCTCACCTTCTCGTCCACTTCCGGGTCGCGATACAGCCCGCGCACCAGGCCGTGGTCGTAGATCACCTCCACCAGATCCCGCCCCCAAAGCGACTCCCCCGAGAACAGACTCTGCAAACCCCGTTGCAGATTGGCGGCGCGCAACTGCATAAATGTCGAAAGCAGTTCCTGCACAACCGACGCAATCAGGCTCATCAGCAGGAACACGAACACCATGCCGATCGCTGTGTCCACTACCGCCGTATCGAACATGAAAACCCTCCCTCGATCCTGCTCGACTGCGAAACTCGCTCCAGGCAGATACGGGGAAGAACAATGGGCCAGCCAGACGGCGGTCTCTCTCGAACCGGGGACAACGCCGCACTCTTCAGGAAGCAACGGAGAGAAGAATGCCCGCCAGCATACCAAATTCCCCTGGCCTGTCAACACGTTTCGGACCTCTCTCCCGAGGCAATGGCGCGAACTCCGGTGCTATAGTTCTGGAGGTCGCAGTGGTTAGACCACTGGTGCTGTGAGGAGAAAACACTGATGCGCCTGCATGGCGAGAAGGAACCGCGCGCCGCGCAGCGGTTCATCCTGATTCTGCTGCTCCCGGCCCTGCTGCTGATCGTCGCCTTCGCGCTGCGCGCCGCTGAAGTGCCTCCGCCCAGTCCCCAGGGACAACTCGATCGCTACTGGAACAACGCCGCCCGCGCCGATCTCGCCCAGCGCGCCGAAACCGTCGCCCGCGTTCAGACCCGCGCCGAAGCCGAGCACCGCAAAGCCTGGGTGCGCGCCACCGTTCTGCGCCTCATCGGCAGTCTGCCCACCCAACGCACGCCCCTCCACGCAACCACCGTCGGCACCGTTCCCGAGCAGGGTTTCCACGTCGAGCGCGTCATCTACGACAGCCTCCCCGGCTTCCACGTCACCGCCGACCTCTATCTCCCCGATCACTCTGATTCCCGCGTTCCTGCCGTGATCTACACGCCCGGCCACTATCCCGCCGGCAAACTCGAAGCCTGGTATTTCGCCTCCAACATGGCCCGCCTCGGCATCGCCGTCCTCGTCTACGACCCCATCGGTGAAGGTGAGCGCCTGCAGTACTTCGATCCCGCCACCGGCAAATCGCTCGCCGGCCCGCCCACCGGCGAGCACAGCGAAGCCGCCTCACAGATGATGCTCGGCGGCCGCCACATCGCGCGCTACTTCATCTGGGACGCCATGCGCGGCATCGACTACCTCCAGAGCCGCCCCGACATCGACCCCAACCGCATCGGCGCCCAGGGCTGCTCCGGCGGCGGCACCGTCACCGCCTATCTCGCCGCGCTCGACGATCGCGTCAAGGCCGCCGGCGTCGCCTGCTTCATCACCAGCTTCAACGAACTGCTGCCCACCCTCGGCCCGCAGGAAGCCGAGCAGACCATCCCCGGCTTCATCCAGCAGGGCCTCGGCTTCCCTGACTGGATCGAGACCGCTTCCCCCAGGCCCTACGCCATCATCTCCACCAGCGAAGACATGTTCCCCTTCGCCGGCGCCCGCCACACCCGCGACGAAGCCCGCCGCATCTACGCGCTCTACGGCGCGGAGAATCATCTCTCCTGGATCAACGGTCCCGGCCATCACGCCAATCTGCGCCCCATCATGGCCCGGATCGTCGGCTTCTACACGCATTGGCTCCTCGACAGCGACCACACGCCCACGCTCGAAAATCTGCCCCCGCCGCCCCC
>JBAUGH010000353.1:0-2609 GCA_049679565.1 Acidobacteriaceae bacterium | reverse complement strand
CTTCAAGAAAGGACTGGCGGAAGACTTCGCGGCTGGAGACGGGGCCTTCGATGAGGCCGAGATCGATCTGGTCCGCAGCCAGCGCGGCGATGATGTTTTCGGTGTTGGCGCTCTGGACGGAGAAGCGGATGCGCGGGTGGATGCGGAGGAATTCGCCGAGCATGCGGGGCAGGACGTATTGGGTGATGGTGAGGGAGGCGCCGATGCGGAGATCGCCGGCGGCCTCGCCGCGGGCGTTTTCAAGGGCAGCCTGGGCCTGCTCGGCGAGGCGCGCGCCTTTACGGGCCCAGGTGAGGAGGATGGCACCGGCGTCGGTGAGGCGGACGCGGCCCTTGCCGCGATCGAAGAGAGTGACGCCCAGCTCCTGTTCGAGGGCCTGAATTTGCTGGCTGACGGCGGGCTGGCTGAGGTGCAGGCGCTCGGCCGCCCGGCGGAAGCTGGCTTCGGCGGCGACGGTGCGAAAGACTTTCAGACGGAAATTTTCCGTACCGCGCCTCCTTATAGAATCGAGCCATCGAACCAGCATCCACCAAATCGCCTCGATGGCAGCGCGCTCTCGCGATTTTACGGCCTTCGCACCGTCATTCCGCATTCACCGCGACTTTGCTGCTGATGGCGTCGGTCACGGCGTCGCGGCTGATCGGGCTGGTGCGGGTGAAGTACATCGCGTGGCTGCTGGGACGCAGCGCCGCCGCCGATGCGTTCACCGCCGCATTTCAGCTTCCCGACATGGTTTCGTATTTCCTGGTGGGCGGAGCGGCGTCGATCACCTTCATCACCATCCTGAGCCGGTATCGCGAGCAGGGGCGGGAAGCGGAGGGCGAGCGCGCCATGTCGGTGATCCTGACGACCATGGCGCTGGTGATGGGCGGGGCGATCGTGGCGGCGGAGTTTGCGGCGCCGGCCTATGTGCGCCTGCTGCTGCATGGGTTCCAGAGCGATCCGGCGAAGGCGGCGCTGTGCGTGCATCTGACACGGATTCTGCTGCCCGCGCAGATCTTCTTTTTTGCCGGAGGAATCTTCGGCGCGGTTCTGCTGGTGCGGAAGATCTTCGCGGTGCAGGCGGTGGCGCCGCTGATCTACAACGCCGGGATCATCGTGGGCGGAGTGCTGCTGGCGCACAGCATCGGCGTCTCGGCGCTGGCCATCGGGGCAGTGGCGGGCGCGTTTCTGGGGCCGTTCCTGCTGAATGCGATCGGCGCGCGGCGTGTCGGGATGCATTTTCGGCCGGCGCTGGACTGGCAGAATCCAGGACTGCGGGAGTGGGTGAGGATGTCGATCCCGCTGATGCTGGGGGTGTCGCTGGTGACGGCGGACAACTGGATCATCAACTATTTTGCGTCGCACGTAGGGGGAGCGATTGCGCTGCTCACCTACGCCAAGCAGGTGTTCACGGCTCCGGTGGCGCTGGGACAGGCCGCGGGCGCGGCGTCGCTGCCCTTTCTGGCTTCGCTGTATGGGAAGGACAACGGGCGGCCGTTTGCGCGGACGGTGAACACGTCGGTATCGCGGATCCTGTCCTTTTCCCTGCTGCTTTCCGCCTACATGATCGCGATGGCGTTGCCGCTGGTGGATGTGCTGGTGCGGGGCGGGGCGTTTCATCGCGCGGACTCGGGCACGATGGCGGTGTATTTTGCGGTGTTTTCCGTGTCGCTGTTCCTGTGGTCGGCGCAGGCGCTGTATGCG
This sequence comes from Acidobacteriaceae bacterium, assembly GCA_049679565.1. GTDB lineage: Bacteria > Acidobacteriota > Terriglobia > Terriglobales > Acidobacteriaceae > Palsa-343. Next base: position 923 of record JBAUGH010000353.1, on the reverse strand, counting down.
CGGGCGTTTTATGCCGCGGGCAACACGATGACGCCAATGATCGCAGGCACGATCGTCACGGCGGTGTCGATCCCGGTGTATTGGGAGCTGTATCGCACGATGGGGCCGGTGGGACTGGCGGCCGCGTCGGACATTGGGATTCTGCTGCAGACGGCGGTGCTGGCGGTACTGCTGCATCAAAGGCGGATGGTGTCGCTGGCGGGGCTGGATTACGCGGAGATCGGGCGCGCGCTGCTGGCGGGATTGATTTCGCTGGCGGCGCTGCTGGCGCTGCGCCACTTTGTGCACACCACCAGCCGGCTGCTGGAGCTGGCGCTGCTGACGGGGGCGCTGGCCATCTGGGTGGGGGTTGCCGCGGCGGTGTTGCGGATGAGCGGATCGTCGCTGCCGGGCGAGTTGCGGGCGCGATTTGCCAGCCGCGGCTGAGCAGCCGCTATACTTGCTGGTCCGACCACTGTTTAACTTCAGCTTAAAGGAGCCGCTATGAATCGCCGCCATTTTGCCGCCCTGTTGCCCGCCGTCGCCGCCAGCCTGCCCGCTTTGGCGCAGGCGGGGGGAGAACCTGCACCCGATCCGCCGCAGGCTGGACCCGCCATCGAGACGGGGGTGTTTCCGGGAAAGACGCCGCCGGAGAATTTCAAGGGACGGTTTGGGCACAGTTACATGCACGGCATGCTGCCCACGGGTATCGGGTGCGAGGTGCACGTGTCGTATCTGGAACCGGGGACGCCGCACGAGACGGAGGAGAAGCACGAGCATTCCGAAATCTGGCTGGTGCGGGAGGGCAAGGTGGAGCTGAGGCTGAACGGGGTGTCGCACCTGCTGGGGCCGGGCGATGTGGGGATCGCCGTGGCGGGCACGATGCACTGGGTGAGCAACGCCGGCGACACGGTCGCTTCCTATTACGTGATGGAAGTGGGGAC
>JBAUGH010000352.1:0-8123 GCA_049679565.1 Acidobacteriaceae bacterium | reverse complement strand
GGTCATGAGCGCGACGGGGATGAAGATGAGGTTGAAGGCGGCGGCGGCGAGGGTGACGCGCTCCCAGGTCCAGTAGCGGTGACTGAGCAGGGCGGAATAGAGGATCGCCAGAGCGATGAGAATGGCTGCCCAGGGCGGGATGCCGAAGTAGCCGAGCCCGGCGCGGACGGCGATGAATTCGGTGATGAGGGTAAGGAAGTTGCCGAGGGCGAGGTCGATCAGGGAGAACCAGCCCCAGAAGGGGCCGAAGCGCTCGAAAATGAGCTCGGCGTGGCCGCGATGGGTGGCGGCGCCGAGGCGGACAGTCATCTCCTGAACGACGAGGGCCATGGCAAAGGTGAGAACGATAAAGGGCAGGAAGAAGCCGATGCCGAATTTAGCTCCGGTGGCGGCGTAGGAGAGCATGCTGGGGCCGTCGTTCTCGCCGAGCATGACGAGGATGCCGGGGCCGATGAGGAGCCAGAGGAGCCAGGCGCGGGAGCGGAGGGAGCGGCCGCGGCGGGCGCGAGAGACGCGGGCGCGATCGTGGGCGCGGTCGATGTCCTCGTGGGTAACGACGACGTCCTCGCCGGCAATCACGAAATGCGGGTCGGGCGCGGATTGTGCGTCTGCACGCATCGCAGTCTGTTGGGATTTCCTTTGGTGAGACGGCCTGGCTCGATACAACTCGACCCGGCACGGCAGGTTCGGGGCGAGCGCCGCTGGCAAAAGTATACGTTCGGTCGGGGCCTGTTGTAAACCATAGTTAACTCCGATGTGTTAATAAATGTTCATTTGCGGAGAATGAGAACGGGTGGCGGCCGGCACTGTGGGGTGCATCGAGCGCGATTCAGGAGCATCCAAAACACGGAGCATCGAAAAACGATGGGTATGCTTTGTTTCGATCCTGCGCAGGATTCGCCGGAGAACATTTACAAGCTGATGATCGGGGCAATCGTGCCGCGTCCGATCGCCTTTGTGTCGAGCGTGGACGAGCACGGAGTGCGCAACCTGGCGCCGTTCAGCTATTTCACCGGGTGCAGCACGAATCCGCCGGTGGTGTGTTTTACGGCGGCGGTTCGCTCGGGGCCGCGGCCGAACAAAGACACGCTGCACAATGTGCTGGCGACCAGGGAATTCGTGGTCAACATTGTGTCGGAAGATTTCGCGGAGAAGATGAACGCGACCTCGGCGGAGGTGGCACCGGAAGTCGACGAGTTCGAGTTGGCGGGGTTGACGCCGGTGGCCAGCGAGGTGGTGGGGGCGCCGCGGGTGGGGGAGAGCCGGGTGCAGATGGAGTGCCGGTTGCGGCAGGTGGTGGCGATCAGCGACCGGCCCGGCGGCGGAAACCTGGTGCTGGGGGACGTGGTGCGCTTCCACGTGGATGAGGGGATCGTGGACGGGTGCAAGGTGGATCCTGACAAGCTGCGGGCGATCGGGAGGATGGGCGGCCCGACGTATGTGCGGACGCGAGACCGGTTCGACATGGCGCGGCCGAAGTAGGCCGGCGGCGCCTGCGGGCGGCGGATCGTTCTACAATACGAAGCGGCGACGATGGCACGAGTAACTCTGTTTCCGCCTCCTCTCCGGCGCTTTCGGCGCGGCCGTCCCGATCGCGGACGAAGCGGGCGCTGTGTTTTCAGCCGCTCCTGATTCCGCTCCGCCGACTGGCGTGAGCGATGTTGCTGCGCTTCAACCTGAAAGGATTTTGCGATGAACAGCTTTGGCAGCCAGTCCGAGCTCAAGGCCGGTGGCAAGTCGTACGAAATTTTTCGTCTGAGTGCGCTGGAGAAGCGCGGAATTCAATTATCGCGGCTCCCCTACAGCCTGCGGATTCTGCTCGAAAACCTGCTGCGCTACGAGGATGGCAAGAGCGTAACGGCCGAAGACATCGAGTTTCTGGCGAAGTGGGATCCGAAGGCGGAGCCGTCGCGGGAGATTGCGTGGATGCCGGCGCGGGTGCTGATGCAGGACTTCACCGGCGTGCCCGCGGTAGTGGATCTGGCGGCGATGCGCGACGCGATGAAGGTGCTGGGCGGGGATCCCGAGAAGATCAATCCGCTGCAGCCGGCGGAGCTGGTGATCGACCACTCGGTGCAGGTGGACGAGTTCGGAACGGGGAATGCGTATTCGGTGAACGCGGCGCTGGAGTTCCAGAGGAATCGGGAGCGGTACGCGTTTTTAAAGTGGGGGCAGACGGCGTTCCGGAATTTTTCAGCGGTGCCGCCGGGCATGGGCATTTGCCACCAGGTGAACCTCGAGTATCTGGCGCGGGTGGTATTCACGACGGCGGGACCGAAGCCCCAGGCGTATTTCGACACGCTGGTGGGGACGGACTCGCACACCACGATGATCAACGGCCTGGGGGTGCTGGGCTGGGGCGTGGGCGGGATCGAAGCCGAGGCGGCGATGCTGGGGCAGCCGGTATCGATGCTGGTGCCGCAGGTGGTGGGGTTCAGGCTGACGGGCAAGCTACGCGAGGGGGCGACGGCCACGGACCTGGTGCTGACGGTGACGGAGATGCTGCGCAAGCTGGGCGTGGTCGGGAAGTTTGTCGAGTTCTACGGACCGGGGATCGCGGAGCTGCCGCTGGCGGATCGCGCGACGATCGGGAACATGGCGCCCGAGTATGGGGCGACGTGCGGCATTTTCCCGGTGGATGCGGAGACGCTGCGCTATCTGAAGCTGACGGGCCGGCCGGCGGAGCAGATCGCGCTGGTGGAGGCGTATTTCAAGGAGCAGGGGCTGTTCCACACAAAGGATGCGCCGGAGGCGGAATACTCGCAGACGATCGCACTGGATTTGGCGCAGGTGGAACCGAGCGTGGCGGGGCCGAAGCGTCCGCAGGATCGCGTGCTGCTGCGCGAGGCGGGAGCGAGCTTCAGGAAGCAGCTGCCGTCGCTGCTGGGTCCGAATGCCGGAGAGTTGGGACAGCGTCAGGCGATCCGTTGGGAGGGCGAAGGCGGGCACGCATCGGCGAACGGGAACGTGCAGTCGATCCACGGTGCGACGGAGCCGGGTAGCGGCAACGGGCACAGCGTGGCGTCGAGCATTCAGGAACGGTTCGGAGTCGATGTTGAGCCGTACCTCGACCACGGTTCGATCGTGATTGCGGCGATTACCAGCTGCACGAATACTTCGAATCCGTCGGTGATGGTTGCGGCGGGTCTGCTGGCGAAGAAGGCGGTGGAGAAGGGACTGAGCGTGCCGCCGTGGGTGAAGACGTCGCTGGCGCCGGGCTCGCGCGTGGTGACGGACTACTACGACAAAGCCGGCCTGACGCAGTGGCTGGACAAGCTGCGCTTCAACACCGTGGGCTACGGATGCACGACGTGCATCGGAAACTCGGGGCCGCTACCGACGGATGTTTCGAAGGCCATCGAGGAGCATGGGCTGGTGGCGGTGTCGGTGCTGAGCGGCAACCGGAACTTCGAGGGGCGGATCAACTCGGAGGTGCGGGCGAACTATCTGATGTCGCCGCCACTGGTGGTGGCGTATGCGCTTGCGGGGCGGATCGATCACGACTTCGACAAAGATCCGATTGGGAAGGGCAAGGATGGGAAGCCGGTATTCCTGAAAGATATCTGGCCGACGCAGGGCGAGGTTTCAAGCGTGGTGGGCTCGTCCATCACTTCAGAGGCGTTTCACAAGGAATACGCGACGGTGACCGACGGCGATGCCAACTGGCAGAAGCTGAAGTTTCCCACCGGCGACGTGTACCAGTGGGAGGCGGATTCGACGTACATTCGGCAGGCGCCGTACTTTGACGGGATGCCGGCGAAGCCGGAGCCGGTGCAGGAGATTGCCGGCGCGCGGGTGCTGGCGGTGCTGGGCGACAGCGTTACGACGGATCATATTTCTCCGGCGGGATCGATCAAGGCGAACTCTCCGGCAGGGAAGTATCTGACCGAGCATGGCGTGAAGCCGGCCGACTTCAACTCGTATGGCTCGCGGCGCGGGAATCATGAAGTCATGGTCCGCGGGACGTTTGCGAATGTGCGGCTCAGGAACAAGCTGGCTCCGGGAACGGAGGGCGGGGTGACACGGCTGCTGCCCGAGGGCGAGCCGATGAGCATCTTCGACGCTTCGGTGAAGTACGCGGAGCGGGGGACGCCGCTGATCATCCTGGCCGGGAAAGAGTACGGGTCGGGGTCGTCGCGCGACTGGGCGGCGAAAGGCCCGCGGCTGCTCGGTGTAAGGGCGGTGATCGCGGAGAGTTTCGAGCGCATTCACCGGTCGAACCTTGTGGGGATGGGGATTCTGCCGCTGCAGTTCGAAGCGGGGAAGACGGTCGAGTCGCTGGGGCTGACCGGCGAGGAGACGGTTGACATCCTTGGCCTCAAAGAGAAGCTCGATTCGAAGCTTGCGAGCGGGCGGACGGTGGCGGTGCGGGCGACCGATGCGAACGGGACGAAGACGTTCGAGGCCCGGATCCGGATCGACACGCCGCAGGAGATTTTGTACTTCGAGCACGGCGGGATTCTGCAGTATGTCCTGCGGCAGCTGGCGGGGAGCCGGTAGCCGGTAGCGAGCAGCGTGTAGCAAACACGAAAACGGCCACCTTTGCGGTGGCCGTTCTCTTTTGTGAATTCTCTGAGGATTACGCCGCGAGCTTTGCGTGGGTTCTCGATTCGGCGAGCCGTCGTGCCAGGACGGGCAGTCCGAAGGCGAGACCGGTGAGGAGCGTTGTCGAGAGCAGGTCGTTGCGGTAGAAGGGCAGCGCCACGGCGTAGCAGGCGGTGAGGCCGGCCAGGGTGTGAGGGTACATCAGGCTGCCGATCCAGACGGCGTAGTTGCTGATGAGGAAAAACGAAGTGGAAGCCAGCACCGGCGCGGCGAGGACGCGCGTGACCGTGACTTGCCGGCTGAGCAGGATGCGGCCAAGGACGACGATGGCGGCATACCAGGCCCAGGTGACGAAGTAAGCGCTGGCATGGAAGGGATAGTGGTAGAAAGCCATCGTGAGGTAGCAGTCCGTGCCGATGAGGGCGAGGACGGGCAGGACCATCTCGCGGAGCGGACGGCGAGCGCCAAAGTAGAGGAGTCCGGCGCCAACGGCGGTGAAGTTCATCCAGGGGTGGGGAATTACGCGGCTTAGAACCGCCAGCACAATCAGCAGATAGGCAGCCATCAGAACCTCATCGAGTCGAAATCGGACTGTCTCCATTCTGCGGACGGGGGCGCGTGCGGTCAAGGAGAAGTTCGGCAGGATGAAGCGTGCGGTTGACAGGGTGAACAACGGGCCCGCGAGGGCGCAGGAAGCTGGCCCAACGCCGATTGATGCCGGATGGGGTTTAGGGCTGCTGCTGTTCGTGGCCGCCCATGAACATGCCTTCGATTTCGTTTCCGGGGGCGGGGCCGACGTAGACCCATCCGCTAAGGGGCGGGGCGCCGCCTGGCTCGCGCGAGAGGGCCGTCAGAGAGCGGAAGCGGAGGTCCTGGAATTCGACGGTGTGCCAGGTGGGGTCGGGGGTGACGCTGCTGCCGGGGATGGGGAGCAATCCGCGGTCATCGACGAGGGGCCACGTAGACCAGTCGAGGTAGACCTTGCCGAGGTACGACTGTTTCGCGGCAGCGACGGCAGGGGTGACAGCGGGCTTGTAGATCACCTCGGTGTCGTCGGTGAGGACCTGGTTCGAGAGGGTATGGACGTCGGCGAGCTGGTACGTGTCCCGGGTTTCCATGAGGACGTGCCAATGGAACGGATCGACCATGGTGGGTTCGGCGGCAGTGCGGAGCAACGGCTCGCGCGTGGTATCGCCGGTGTTGACGAGGGCGAGGGCGTGGGCATGCTCGGCGTTACGAACACCCCACCAGAGAACGATGAAGGTGAGGGCGGCGATCGCCCAGCCGCGTCCGCGGAAGGGCATCTTCTTCGCGCCGATCTCGCGGTCGGCGAGGCCGAGGATGGCGGGCAGGATGAGCGCGCCGAGCAGGGCGAGGAAGATCCATGGATCGAAGATGAAGACAATGCTCCACGCGTACCAGTGCGGATTGAAGGGATAGAAAGGGCGCAGTCCGTAGTTGTTGGTGAAGTCGAGCAGGAGATGGCTGAGGTCGGCGATGAGGGCGAAGAGCCAGATGAGGAACCAGCGGGGCGCGAGGATGGGATCTTTGCGGCGGAAGCGCCACACCAGCCAGACGAGGCCGGTGACCAGCAGAGCCATGAACGGCGCGCCGATGAGGGTGTGGGTGATGCCGCGATGGTGCTGGAACCCGGCGACCGGGCCGCGGAATCCCCAGACGATGTCGATGTCGGGGGCCTCGGCAGCGAGGGTCATGGCCAGAGTGGCGTAGGCGGTTTTGCGATTGAAGCCGGAGCGGCCGAGGCAGGCGCCGGTGAGGAAATGAGTGACGGGTTCCATGGGCGATCAGGGCAGTAAGCAGCGAGCGCCGCAAAAGAATGCGGCGCTCGCGTGAAACGGAAGGATGGGGCCTGATGAGCTGCGCATCCTCAAACGAGTTTGGCGTCGAGCGTGATCTGCGTGTTGCCTTTGAAGAGGCGCGAGATGGGGCAGCCGTTTTTGGCGTTATTGGCCGCGGTTTCGAAGGCGGAAGCGCTGGCGCCGGGCACTTTGGCGCGCGTGGTGAGGTGAATGGCGGTGATGGCGAAGCCGTCGTCGGTCTTCTCGAATTTCACTTCCGCGGTGGTCTCGAGGGATTCCGGCGTGAGGCTGGCGTTGCTGAGCTGGGCGCTGAGGGCCATGGTGAAACAGCCGGCATGGGCGGCGGCGATCAGCTCTTCGGGGTTGGTGCCAACACCGTTTTCAAAACGGGTTCCAAAGGAATATTGCGTTTCTTTCAGGACGCCGCTCTGGGTGGAAATGGCGCCTTTGCCGTCCTTGAGGCCTCCGCGCCAGACGGCGCTCGCGGTACGCTGCATACGAAAACTCCTCCTCGAAATGATTGGGTGAGATTGGCCGGGTATTCCGGATGAATAACCGTCTGGGTGCTGCCGAAGGTGTGGCGGCACGCGCAAGCGGCGGCCCGGAGCTTCTACCCGGACCATCATATGCGATTTGCGTGGAGCGATGCGGCGGCTGCAGGCAGGCGGGAACTTTTCGGGCGGCGCGGTCCCGTATGATGAAGGCGCACATTCATGGAATCCTTTGCGATTGGTGTGGATCTGGGAGGAACCAACCTCCGCGTGGCGGCGGTCAGGCCGGAGGGGGAGCGGCTGGAGACGGTCAGTCTGCGGACGCGGCTGGAAGCGGGACCGGCAGCAGTTCTGGACGACATGGCCGCGGCGATCGGGAAGCTTCTCGAAAAACAGACCGGAGAGCTGATCGGGATTGGCGCCGGCAGCCCAGGCCCTCTGGAACTGCCTGCGGGCGTGCTGCACCATCCGCCGAATCTGCCGGGGTTCGACGGGCTCAATCTCCGCACGGAACTGGAGCGGCGGGTGGGGCGTGCGGTGCACGTGGATTCGGACGGGAATCTGGCAGCCTACGGCGAGGCGCTGCTGGGCGCCGGACGCACGTTCGGGTCGGACTCGCTGATGATGTACACGCTGGGCACCGGGGTCGGGTCGGGCATCGTGCTGGAGGGGCGCATCTGGCGAGGGATGCAGGGCGCGGCGGGCGAGTCCGGGCATGGGCCGCTGCTGGCGGATGGGCCGGTGTGCGGATGCGGCGCGCGCGGATGCCTGGAGATGTACGCGTCGGCGACAGCGATTGTGCGGCGGGCGAAGGAACTGGGATTGGGCGCGGACGGGTCGCTGACGTCGTCTGGCGTGGCGAAGCTCGCCGAGGCGGGCGATGCGCGCGCGCTGCAGGTTTTCGACGAGGCAGGTCGGGCGCTCGGGTTGTCGCTGGCGCATCTGGTGAACGCACTGGATTTGCCGCTCTATGTGATTGGCGGAGGGGCTGCGGCGGCGTGGCCGCTGTTTGCGCCGCGGATGTTCGCGACGCTGCGCGAGGGAAGCTACGTGTACCGGATGTCGATGCCGCGGGATCCTTACGTTTTTGAAAAGGGGAAGACGCATATCGCACCGGCACAGCTGGGCAGCGAGGCGGGGATTCTGGGGGCGGCGCTGCTGCCGATCCGGGAGGCGGGGATTCGATAGCAGCGAAGCCGATTTTCCTGTCGTGGAATCGCCGGAATTTCATGGCATACGGGATTTCGCTGTGCTATAAGGCTGGACA
>JBAUGH010000351.1:0-2055 GCA_049679565.1 Acidobacteriaceae bacterium | reverse complement strand
GTCTACGTGAACGGGATGTCCACGTCGCTGCCGATGGAGGTGCAGTGGGAGATCGTGCGTTCGATTCCGGGCCTCGAGAACGCGGAGATGCTGCGGCCAGGGTATGCGATTGAGTACGACGCGATCGACCCGACGGAACTGGACCGGTCCCTGCGGGTGAAGAAGTTCCAGGGGCTCTACCTGGCGGGCCAGATTAACGGGACGTCCGGGTATGAGGAAGCGGCGTGCCAGGGAATCATGGCGGGGATTAACGCGGCGCTCCGGGTGAGGGATGAAGCGCCATTCACGCTGGACCGGACCGAAGGGTATACGGGAATCCTGATCGACGATTTGATCTCGAAGGGGACCAACGAGCCGTACCGGATGTTTACCTCGCGAGCGGAGTTCCGGCTGCATTTGCGCATCGACAACGCGGACCGGCGGCTGACGCCGTATGGGCGGCGGCTGGGGCTGATTGGCGATGCGGCATGGGAGGAGTACGAAGCGAAGCAGGCGCGCGCGGTGGCATTCGAGAAGCTGCTTGCGACAGGCAAGGCGCAGGGCGGCGATTGGCCGGCTGGGCAGACGTGGGCCCAGGTGCTGCGCCGGCCGGAGGTGACAATCGAGACGCTGTGGCTTGCGTTGCGCGGGCAGCTCAAGGACCCGTTGTTCGAGTCATGGCTTGCAGAAGCGAGCTCGGGGGCGCATGACCACCTGTCGGCTCATGTGCGCAACGAACTGAAGACGGTCGAGACGGAGATCAAATACGCCGGGTATCTCGACCAGCAGAAGAAGGCGATCGAGAAGCTGAAGAAGGCCGAAGAGCGCGGCATTCCGGAGTGGTTCGACTACACCCGGGTGAGCGGATTGTCGCGGGAGATGCAGGAGAAGCTGACGCAGGTGCGGCCGTCGACGCTGGGGCAGGCGAGCCGGATTCCGGGGGTAACGCCGGCGGCGCTCAGCCTGGTGAACGTGTACATTGAGATCCAGGGCAGGCGGCAGGCGAGTAACGCTTAGGTTCGCCCGCCGCTGTCTGCCTTCTGGGTTCGGCTGCCTCCGAATCTCTAAAAGTCTCCGCTGGGATTGCCTCGGGCTAGGTCGGCAAAGAGCGTCCAGCGCGAGGACCAGGCGACTTCTATGGATCCGGTGGGGCCGTTGCGCTGCTTGGCGACGATGATCTCTGCTTTATTGTCGCTGTCGGGATCGGGCTCTTCGCCGCTATTGCGGTTGTAGTAGCTCTCGCGATGGATGAAGGCGACGACGTCGGCGTCCTGCTCGATGGATCCGGATTCTCGGAGGTCGGAGAGCATCGGTTTGCGATCGCCGCCGCGCTGCTCGGAGGCGCGCGAGAGCTGGGAGAGCGCGATGACGGGGATGTTCAGCTCCTTGGCCAGTGCTTTGAGGCCGCGGGAGATGGCGGAGACCTCCTGGGTGCGGTTCTCGTAACGCTTCGCATTGGGCCCCATCGTGCCGGCGGACATGAGCTGGAGGTAGTCGATGACGACGAGGTCGAGACCGCCGGCAGACTGGCGGAGACGGCGGGCCTTGGCGCGCATCTCCGTCAGCGAGATGCCGGGTGTGTCGTCGATGAAGATACGGGCTTCGACCAGGCGTTCGAGGGCGTTGGTGAGCTTATCGCGGTCTTCGCGGAGCAGGAAGCCCTTCTGAATTTTCTGCTGATCGACCAGCGCTTCGGAAGCCAGCATGCGGCGCAGCAACGACTCCTTCGACATTTCCAGCGAGAAGACAGCGACAACGTGGCCGCCGCGGATGGCGACGTTCTGCGCGATGTTGATGGCGAGGGCGGTCTTGCCCATGGAAGGGCGGGCGGCGATGATGACCAGCTCGGAATTCTGGAGGCCACTGGTCATGCGGTCGAATTCGGTGAGGTGGGTGGCGAGGCCGGTGACCTCGCGGCCCTCCTTGTAGAGGTTGTCGATGGTCTTGAAGGAGCCGGCGACGATGCCCAGCTCGGAATACTGGAGGCCACTGGTCAGGCGGTCGAATTCGGTGAGGTGGGTGGCGAGGCCGGTGACCACGCGGCCCTCCTTGTAGAGGTTGTCGATGGTCTTGAAG
>JBAUGH010000350.1:0-7772 GCA_049679565.1 Acidobacteriaceae bacterium | reverse complement strand
CCGCACATCCGGCGGCGCGACGGGGAGCGGTACAGGGAAGAACTCGGGAAACTGGCCGTCGAGTTAGGAGTTTCTTCTCAGGTTATCTTCAATAATCGCTTTGTCAGCGCGGAGGAGCTGGTGGAACATGTCGGCGCCGCGGACATCTATATCACCCCCTATCGCCAGGAAGCCCAGATTGTCTCCGGAACGTTGGCCATCGCTCTGGGAGCCGGCAAAGCAATAATCTCCACGCCATACTGGCATGCGCAGGAACTTCTCGCCGACGGACGCGGCATGCTGGTTCCTTTCGACGATCCGGCTTCCATCGCACATGCGACAATCCGGCTGCTGGATAACGACGCCGAGCGGCATACGATGCGGAAGCGCGCCTATCTTCACTCGCGGGGTACGACCTGGCAGCGGACCGCTCAGGCTTACATGGCGAGCTTTCAGCGTGCGCGTGCCGAACGTATCCTGAGGCCACGGCCGTCTTTGCAGGACATCCTCACCGCCAGATCGACCGATGAGTTGCCCGCCCTCGACCTTGCTCACCTGCGGCATATGACAGACGACACCGGCATTCTGCAGCATGCGGTCTTTTCCGTGCCCAATTGCGCGGAAGGGTATACAACCGACGACAATGCCCGCGCCCTGGTCGTAACCGTGTTGCTGCAGGAGTCTCGGTTATCCGGTCGTGAGTTTCCCGCGAACCTTTCTCGTCGTTACCTCGCCTTTCTCGAGCTTGCGTTTAACACTGAGGTGGGCCGATTCAGAAACTTCCTTGGGTATGATCGCCAGTGGCAGGAACGGAGCGGGTCGGAAGACAGCCATGGCCGTGCGCTGTGGGCGCTTGGAATCGTGCTCGGCCGTTCTGCAGATCCTGGGCTCCGGGGGGCAAGCGGCCAGCTTTTCGAATCTGCAGTCCCGGCCACTCTTACCTTTACCAGCCCGCGCGCGTGGGCGTTTTCCGTCCTGGGCATGCAGGGGTATCTCGACTGGTTCCCGGGAGACAGAATCATTCAGGGAACACGCAATCTGCTTGCCAACCGGCTGTTGGATCTCTATGAGCGCACCCACTCCAGTGACTGGCGGTGGTTCGAAGCCAGCCTTGCGTATTCCAACGCGCGCCTGCCCCAGGCCCTCATTCTCGCTGGATGCAATAGTAAGAACCGGAGGATGATCGATGTTGGCTGCGAGTCTTTGAAGTGGCTGGTCGCCGAGCAGCATCGAGACGACGACCACGTGTTTGTGCCGATCGGCTCCACAGGGTTCTTCGTAAAGGGGAAAGAGAAAGCTCGTTTCGACCAGCAACCGGTGGAGGCCTGCGCAACCGTTGCTGCCTGCATTCAGGCCTGGCGAGCAACCGGAGACATCTCCTGGCTGCAGGAAGCATGGTCGGCCTTCCGCTGGTTTCTCGGCGAGAACGACCTGCAGGTTCCGCTCTACGATGCCGCGACCGGAGGGTGCAGGGACGGATTGCATCCCGACCGCGTAAATGAGAATCAGGGGGCTGAATCCACCCTCTCGTTTCTTATGGCTCTGCTCGATATGCAGGCTGTGGAAACGTCGACTGCCAGGCAGCTGAACCAGGAAATGAGCGTTTGCCCTTGACTCCGATTCTTCTTCCGTCCACCCAACCGGAACCCAATTGCGAAGGTCAGCACCCTCGGGAATGCGATCCCCAGCTCTCTTTGTTCACTCGTCACTTCGCCAATCCGATCCTCAGCCGGGACAACTGGCCCTACGCGGTCAACAGCGTCTTCAACGCCGGCGCTGTGCGCCTGGCGGACGGCGACACCCTGCTGTTGTGCCGCGTCGAAGACCGGCGCGGCCTCTCGCACCTGACCGTAGCCCGATCTGCGAACGGAATCGACGGATGGCGCATCGACGTGGAGCCCACCCTCCCGGCCGAACCGCGCGACTATCCCGAAGAGATCTGGGGCATCGAGGATCCGCGCATCACCTGGGTTCCGGAGCTGGACCAATACGCCATTGCCTACACCTCTTTCGCCCGCGGCGGTCCAGGAGTTTCGCTCGCACTCACCACGGACTTCAGGAGCTTCGAACGTCTGGGCGTGATCATGCCGCCCGAAGATAAGGATGCGGCTCTGCTCCCTCGGAAGATAGGCGGGTACTGGGCGTTGATCCATCGGCCAATGACCTCACTGGGCGCCCACATGTGGATCTCTTACTCGCCCGATCTCCGGCATTGGGGCCGCCACAAAATCATGCTCGAGGCGCGTCGCGGTGGCTGGTGGGATGCAAATAAGATTGGTCTCTGTTCGCCTCCGATTGAAACTGCGAAGGGTTGGTTGACGCTCTACCACGGCGTCCGGATGACGGCCTCCGGCAGTATCTATCGGATCGGTCTTGCTCTCTTCGATCTGGAGAATCCTGAGCTGTGCCTGCAGCGCGGGGATTCGTGGATGTTTGGCCCGGAAGCGGCCTATGAACGCGGCGGAGATGTCAAAGATGTCGTTTTCCCGTGCGGACAAACCGTCGCGCCAGATGGTGACACCATTCATCTCTACTACGGAGCGGGAGACTCCTGTGTGGCTCTCGCCACCGGCAGTGTCCGCGAGCTTCTTTCATGGCTGGATGCTAATTCGGGTGCGAACGATGCCGCGCCATCATAGCGCGCAGGAGGATCGATCGATATGAACAGCGCAGGACTGAACTGGCCACCCGCGATTCCCCGACTCCTGTGGATGCGGCGGAAATGTCCTCTGTGCAGTTCCATCGAGTTCAAGGCCGCCGAGCCCGAATGGCTCGACAGTGTGCTCGCTCTGTTCCGGCTGCGTGCTGTCCGTTGCGTCAACTGCTGGCGGCGCTATTACTCGTTTGCAAAGGCGAATTCCTGTGAATGATGGGGCTTTTACGCCCGACGATCCGCTGTCTTCGTCCCGGCATACCTCGGACGACTTGTCATTCAGTCTTCGAATTCCGACGTCCTGATGTGGCTCGCCAGCGAAGGTGAGCGATCGGGCTTCCGCCACCGAGCGGCGGCCGACACTCTCCCGGCGCGGTGAGCGGCAGGCGGGGAAGCGCGAGGGATCGTTGCAACTGAGCAGCTCACTCATCCGAGTGCCGGCGGCAACCGCGGGCGCGATGGCTTAGTGGGCCGCTCCGGCATGAATCTCATACAAAAGCAGGATTGTCACCGCAGCGACCAGCAGGATGAACGCGAGCAGAAATCCGCCGATGATCATCTGCGCTTTGCGCACCTGTCCGGGGCGCGGGCGAGTGATGCCGAAGGTCTGGATGAACGTCTCCGTGAGCCAGGCCAAAAGCTTCATGCCGTTGTCAGCATAGCGCGGCGGCCCAGCCAGGGGAAAAAGCAGGGTCTTCGGCCGGCTCGCCAGTGAGTTTCCGCTTCACGTGCGGCTTCTCGCGATGGCGTCGAGCACGCCGTTGAGGAAGTCCACGGATTCGGGCGCGCAATAGCGGCGGGCGATCTCCAGCGCCTCGTCGATGACGATCGGCGCCGGCGTGCCGGGGAAACCCAGCAGCTCCGCGATCGCCATGCGCAGCAGGTTGCGATCGACGGCGGGCATGCGCGTCAGACGCCAGTTCTTCGAGTGCTGCGAAAGGAGCGCGTCGATCTCGTCGCCGCGCCGGACCGCCATCCCGAACAGCTCCTCGGCAAACGCGCGGGCGGCCGGGTCGAGTTCCTCGCGCGCCTGCCAAAACGTCTTCCGCACCTCGTCGGGAGTCTGGCGGCCGACGTCGGCCTGGAAAAGCATCTGCATGGCGAGTTCGCGGGATTTTCGGCGCTTGCCGACCAGAGTCATCGCGTGGACCCCGAGGCAGCAGGGGTATCAGCGGCTGGTGCTCCGATCTTTCTGCGCAGCGAGGCCATTTCGATGGCGGCGGCGGCCGCCTCGAATCCTTTGTTGCCGCTCTTCAGGCCCGCGCGATCGAGCGCCTGCTCAAGCGTCTCGCAGGTGAGCACGCCGAAGGAGTGAGGCACCCCGGTTTCCTGCTGCGACTGGCCGATGCCGCGCGCGACTTCGTTATAGATCGCCTCGTAGTGCGCGGTTTCCCCGCGGATCAGGCAGCCCAGCGCGACGATGGCGTCGAATTTTCCCGTCTGCGCCAGCGAACGGGCCGCGGCGGGTATCTCCCAAGAGCCGGGCACGCGCACGATCTGGATGCGCTCGCGCTCGGCGCCGCTGCGCAGCAGGCAATCGAGCGCCCCCTGCAGCAGACGTTCCGTGATGACCGCATTCCAGCGTGCCGTGACGACGGCGAAGCTCATCCCGGCAGCGCTCAGGTCGCCCTCCAGGGCGATGGGTTTGCCGTGCAGCGGGTCCTGCCACTCCCAGAAACCGACCGGGAACCCGGCGACCGGCTGCGCCGTGAACAGGCGCGACTTCCAGTGCGTGTCGGCGATGGCGGTGATCCGTTCCTCTACCCCCTCCGCCCCGTGTTCCTTCTCCATCCACTGCTGCGCCACCTGATGCACCGCGTCAAGAGCGGTGACTTCGATGAGCAGGTTGGCGCTCAGCGTCGGCGGCGCTCCATCCACGAATTCCAGATTGCCGAGCGGCGCGAGAAAAGGCCGGCCGCGGCTCGCCACTCCCGGCTCTCCCGCCGGGATATCCCAGCTCCGCCCCGGCTCAAAACCCAGCGCGGAAAAGAAGCTCACCAGCGCGTCGAAATGCGCCGGCAAGTCTACCGGGCGAATCAAAGTGAGGCCCTTGATCATGCTTTGAGGGTATCAGGGACTTTCAGAGTTCAGCAGGACGCATGGCCCTCGGCCGCGTCCTCCGCAGAAAGGCGAAAGGCAGAGAAGCCGCATGCGGCGGCCTCCCTGCCTTCCCCTTGCTTCGCGTTGTCGCTATCGTCCGACGCCGGCGGTGCTCACACCCAGTTCTGACTTGGGCTGAGACGTTTCAGAGGGCTCGCTGCCGCCGATCCGCATGCCGTAAAACGACCGGTGGACGAAGTAGAAAGAGATGAGGAAGAAGATCGCCGCCAGCGCATGGGTCAACATGGGGCTGGTCACCGACAGCTTGACTGCCAGCTCGACAGCGAGCAGGCCGAAGAGCGTGGTGAATTTGATGACCGGGTTGAGGGCCACGGAGGCGGTGTCCTTGAAGGGATCGCCGACCAGGTCTCCCACCACGGTGGCTTCGTGCAGAGGCGTACCTTTTTCGTGCAGCTCGACCTCCACAATTTTCTTGGCGTTGTCCCAGGCGCCTCCCGCGTTGGCCATGAAAATGGCCTGGTAGAGGCCGAACAGGGCGATGGAGATGAGATAGCCGATGAAGAAGAAGGGATCGAGGAAGGCGAACGCCAGCGCGGCAAAGAACAGCGACATGAAGATCGTGAGCATGCCGCTTTGCGCATAGCGAGTGCAGATGGCCACCACCTTTTTGCTGTCTGCGGTGGAAGCTTTCTCGGCCCCTTCAATCTTCATGTTTCTCTTGATGAATTCCACCGCACGATAGGCGCCGGTGGTGACCGCCTGGGTGGCGGCGCCGCTGAACCAGTAAATGACGGCGCCCCCGGTGATGAGGCCGAGCAGGAAGGGAGCGTGCAGCAGCGAGAGCTTTTCAACGGCCACTTTGTCGGTGAGAGAGCTGGTCAGCGCCATGATGGTGGCGAAGATCAGCGTGGTTGCCCCCACGACAGCTGTGCCGATGAGCACCGGCTTGGCGCTGGCTTTGAAGGTATTGCCCGCGCCGTCCGCAGCCTCCAGCATTTTCTTGGCGTGTTCGAAATCCACTTCCACGCCATATTGCTTCTTCACGTCCTCGCGGACACCCGGCTGGTTTTCGATGAGCGACAGCTCGTAGATGGACTGCGCGTTGTCGGTCACCGGTCCGAAGGAATCGACGGCGATGGTTACCGGGCCCATGCCGAGGAAGCCGAAAGCCACCAGGCCGAAGGCGAACATGGGCGACGCCAGGATGATGTTGTCGAATCCCATGGTGCTGACGCCATATCCGATGGACATGAGAAGGATGACGGCCAGCCCCAGATAGTAAGCGGAGAAGTTTCCGGAGACAAAGCCAGAGAGCAGACCGAGAGCGGCGCCGCCTTCTTTCGCCGACGCCACCACCTCTTTCACGTGGCGAGCCTCGGTGGAGGTGAACACCTTGACCAGTTCGGGAATGAGGGCGCCGGCTACGGTTCCGCAGGAGGTGATGGTGGCCAGCTTCCACCACAGGGTGGGGTCGGCGCCCAAAGTCGAAAGCAGGGCATAAGTGACCGGGTAGGTGACGGCAATGGTGACGATCGAAGTGATCCAGACCAGCGAGGTGAGAGGCGCTTCGAAGTTAAAGCTCAGCGCCTTGCCGTACTTCGCTTTGGCGATAATGCTGTTGATGTAATAGCCGGCAACAGCGGCCACCAGCATGGCGACGCGCACCGCAAACAGCCAAACGAGTAACTGGACACCGGTGACATGACCTTTGGCGCCCAGAATGATGAAGGCTATGAGGGCGACCTGGACGACGCCATAGGTTTCGAAGCCGTCGGCGGTGGGACCCACCGAATCGCCGGCATTGTCTCCCGTGCAGTCGGCGATCACGCCCGGGTTACGGGCGTCGTCTTCTTTGACGTGGAAGACGATCTTCATCAGGTCCGCGCCGATGTCGGCGATCTTGGTGAAGATGCCGCCGGCCAGACGAAGCACCGCCGCGCCCAGCGATTCGCCGATGGCAAAGCCGATGAAGCATGGTCCCGCGTAGTCTCCGGGAACGAACAGGATGATGCTGAACATCATCAGGAGTTCAATGGAGATGAGCATCATGCCGATGCTCATGCCCGCCTTGAGGGGCACGCTGAAGGCGCGATACGGATTGCCGCCCAGCGAAGCCCAGGCGCTCCGTGAATTGGCCAGGGTGTTCACGCGAATGCCGAACCACGCCACGATGTAGCTGCCGGCCATGCCGAGCACGCTGAAGGCCAGGATGATGATGACGCGGCCTGCGGGGTCGTGCATCAGCAGGCCAAAGTAGGCCAGCATCACGACGGCGATGAAGGACCAGAGCAACAGCAGGAACTTTCCCTGGTTGATCAGATAGGTTTTGCAGGTCTCCCAGATAAGCTGCGACACCTCCAGCATGGAGCGGTGTGCGGGCAAACCTTTCAAATGGGCGTACATAAAGAGACCGAAGACCATGCCCAGAACGCAGGCCAGAGGTCCGTAGAGAAGCAGGGCGTGTCCGTTGATGCCGCCCAGGAAGTGAACCTGGCTCAGATCCGGAAGCTGCAGATTGGCTTCGCCCCCTCCCCCCTGGTCAACCGGTTGGGCGAACGCTGCGCCCGCACCGGCCAGCATCAGTGTGGCAAGGACGCCGGCGAGTCTCGCCCAGCTCCGGGAAAAGAAACGGCTCATCATAGGTTCTCCTGTGCCCGCCCTTCGGCTTTGGGCAGCATCGATCTTTTGCATGGCCGGAATGCCCGGCCTGGAAACGAACACCACTCCAGTCAACAGCCGCGCGAAAAAGAGCGACAAGGCGCTCACGGCAAGAAAAATCCCTACCCAGGCGTTCACCGACACTAACCCTCCCTCGAGTTGGTTTTGCACTGCGCGTCCGGTGCCCCGAGCGCGCACCGGAACTGTATCACGGGAACGACAGAGGTTAACAGGAGAGACATCATCCGCCATGTGACGGTCGGCACAGGGGCAACTCGACGGTAACTTCAGCTTTTCGCAGGCTATGAATCCGCACCGCTCCCGGTCCGCTAACGGACCAGCACCGCATCCATAAAACGGGGTCCGTGGACGCCCCGAATCCGCGTCATCTCGATGTCCGCCGTCGCCGACGGACCGGATA
>JBAUGH010000349.1:0-7897 GCA_049679565.1 Acidobacteriaceae bacterium | reverse complement strand
CTTGTACGTCCTGCCGCCCAGCGCGAGGCCGATGAGCTGGTGGCCGAGGCAAATCCCGAAAATCGGCGCGCGGCCCGCGAGGCGGCGGATGTTGTCCTGCGCGTAGGTGACGGGCTCGGGGTCGCCGGGGCCGTTGGAGAGGAAGACGCCGTTGGGCTTGAGCGCCAGCACGTCTTCGGCCGAGGTCTGTGCGGGGACGACGGTGACGCGGCAGCCTTCGGCATGGAGCATGCGCAGGATGTTCTTTTTGATGCCGTAGTCGTAGGCGACGACGTGCAGATCGGGCTCGGCGATGGGCGATTCATCCGCGCGCAGCGGATCGGGCCCGTCCTGCTGCCACTCGTAGCGGTCTTTGGTGGTCACCACGCTGGCGAGGTCAGTGCCGTCCATCTTTGGGATGGCACGGGCTTTCGCGACGAGGACGTCCGGGTTGATCTCAAGGGTGGAGATGACGCCGCGCATGACGCCGTTCTTCCGCAGATGGCGGACGAGGGCGCGGGTGTCGATTTCCGAGATGACCGGGACCTTCCAGCGTTCGAGATATTCGTCGGCAACCTGTTGAGAACGCCAGTTGGAGCTGATCGGGGAAAATTCACGGGTGACGAGGCCCTCGATGTAGGGCTTCGCGGCTTCGTTGTCGGCGGAGTTGGTCCCGTAGTTCCCAATTTGCGGATTGGTGAGAACCACGATCTGGCCGGCGTAGGAGGGATCGGTGAAGATTTCCTGGTAACCGGTCAGCGATGTATTAAAAACGACTTCTCCGCGGCATTCGCCCTGGGCGCCGTAGCCCTCGCCCTGAAAGATGCGCCCGTCTTCGAGCGCAAGGATCGCCTGCATCGCGTCTCCGAGGAGTGGATTCTCCTGATTCTATCAGGGAGCGGCGGTGAAAGCGGGGCCGGGCTGAGCAAAAGTGGACAGAAATTCGCCGGCAAAGAGAAGGCCCGCTGGAACAGGCCTTGCGGAGATGCGACGATTCCCGGTTACCGGAGCTGTGGATTCGTTTGCGGCTGCGGAGCCGTGTTGGGCTGCGTGCCCTGCGGCTGGGGCTGCTGCTCCTGCTTCTTCAGCTGCTGCTGCTGGGTCGGCTCGTTTACTTCCGGCTCAGCCTGGGCCGGCTCGATGCCGGGGATGACCGGCGGGGTCTGGATCTGGCCGGTGGCTGCATCAACGATGGAAATGCCGTAGCGATCGAGCGTGCTGGCCAGAGTTTCTTCCAGAGCCGCGCGATCCGTGGCGTAGCGGGCGCGGGCGGCGATCAGTTGGGCATCTGCCGTGGCCAGGGTACGCTGCTGCTGCAAAACGTTGGCGGTCGTTGAGGCGCCGAGGTGCAGTTTCTTGATCTCCGCGTCGAGACTCTGCTGGTTGTAGCTGTAGTTGGACTCCGCAGCGCTGACGGCGGCGCGGTCATTGGTGATGGCGTACTGCTGGCTGATGACGTTCATCCGGATCTGGATGTAGAGCTGCTGCAGGATCATCTGCGCCTTGCGGTACTCCAGCTCCGAGCGCGCCTGCTGGGCCTGGGCCGGGCGGTTGCGGAGGGGGATGTTCATGGTGAATTCGACGCCCTTGTTCGGCCCGGTGCTGTTGAAGAGGTTGCCGAGGACGGTGCCATAACCTGTGGTGGTGAACAGGCTGCAGAGCGTAGCCGGTTCACCGAAGGACTCGAGAGCCTTGGCGCAATTGGGACTGACCGCTCCGCCCAGCCCGGTGGCGCCGTAAAAAGCCTGCACATCGAGGGTGGGCAGGAGGCCGTTCTTCACGGCCTTCAGGGTAATTTCGTCGATCTTCAGGTTCAGGATGGCCTGCTCCACGTCGGGCCGATTCGCGTCCGCTTCGCGCACCAGATCATCCACACTCATATGCTCCTCGGGCGTTTCGGCGAGGGACACGCGGTCGGTGGGGATGACCGGAGCGTTGACCAGCGTGGGATCGTCCATATTGCGGGAGATGGCCTGCTTCATCACCAGCTGCTGGTATTCGAGCGTATTCTGGGCGGCGATGAGCGCCTGCTGATCGCTGGACATCTGGCTCTTGGCGTTCACCACGTCGAGCGGCGCCATGCTGCCGATCTGCAGCTGCTTCTCGTCGTCCTTCTCGAGGCTGGTGGACTGATCGAGGGCGTGCTGTTTCGACTGCACGTCTTCATAGGCGCTGACCAGGCCCCAGTAGATGTTCTCCACCTGGTTGATGGTGTAAAGGAGCTGCTGGCGGAAGAGCGAGTCGGCGATGCGGCGATCGTTCTTCGCCTGGACGATGAAGCGGCCGTTCACACCGGGGCCAAACCCCTGCAGCAGATGCTGGGTCAGCGCGAAGTTGAAGCTGGACTGCAGGGCCGGACTGAAGAACGAAAAGAGGTTGTCGGTGGTCGTCCGCGTGTTGTTGAACGCCACCGTCATGTTGGTGCCGGTGATGAAGCCCTTATTGAAGGTGAAGTTGTAGGTATTGGTGTTCTGGGTGATCGCCGGAAGGCCGCCGGAAAAGATGGGGCTTTGTTCGGGCTGGATGACGTGATTGATTTCGATCGTGCCCTGCAGGGTGGGGTCCAAATTCTCGGGAGTGGGCCCGGCGCCGTTGGTGGACAGCGACAGGCCGCCGGGGCCGGTGCCGGCCACGCTCGAAGAAGCGCCGGAGCCGCCCGGCCCTCCACCGACCGAACTGACAGAGGCGGTGCTGCCCCCCTGGGTTCCTGTGACCAGGCTGGTGGGAATGCCCTGAATGCCTGCCTGGCCTCCATGTGCGCGCAGGATGTCGGTGTCGGCGATGTCGAGATTCAGCCGCTGGATGGCGATGTCGTAGTTATTCTGGAGGGCGAGAAGCACGGCATCGCTGAGCGAAAGGTAGATTTTGCCGTTCTTCACCAGCTGATCGAGCTGCAGTGAGTTGGTGAACCTGGGTGCGGGGGTAGTGATGGCTGAATAAGGGGCAATCGGGTTGGGCCAGTAGCCGCGCTCCTTTGAGTAATCGTGCGCGCTGCCGCGCATGAAGAGCGGCTGGGTGAAATTGGGCGTGGGCTCGGGCGGCATGCCGGGCGCGGCGGGCAGAGTCTGCGGTGCGGCCTGCGCAAACGAGGGCGCGGTTCCGGCGAGCAGGCAGGAAATGGCTGCCGCGGCTCTCAATTTTGCAAAAAATTGGCTCTTCTTCTGTTTTTGACAGCAATGGGAAACTGACATGGGCCGTTCCGCTCCTCTGAGAACGCACTGCTGGTACTCACTCGCGCACCTTTCTTACACTCCCTGCGGGGGTGGAAAGGCACGCACCTGGCCCGGGAAACCGTGCTGGCTTCTCCTGAATACGCGGCAAGCCTCGGGCTGGTTCCGTACACTCGTAACAACAATCAGGAAAGCTGAGTATATCGCAGCAATTCGATGTTTTCGGACTTAGTTGCGATGCGGGAAATCGGCGCAAAACGATGCAACAAACGGGCGGAAAAAGTTAAGGCAATGGCAGGGGAAAGCGAACCCGCGAACGGGCGGAACTGGAAGCTGATCCTGGCCTATGACGGCACCGATTTCTGCGGCTGGCAGGTGCAGCCGGATCGCGTGACGATCCAGGGAACGCTGGCGGAGGCGATCGCAAGCGTGACCGGCGAGCGGCTGCTGCCCCAGGGCAGCGGCCGAACGGACGCCGGGGTGCATGCGCGCGGGCAGGTGGCGTCGTTCCGGCTGGAGGCGCCCATCCCGGCTGAGAATTTGCTGCGCGCGCTGAACCGGCGGCTGCCGGAATCGATCCGGGTGCTCGGGGCAGAGACGGCGGCGCCGGAATTTCACGCGCGCCATGCGGCTCGGGCCAAAACGTATGAGTATCGGATCTTTCGCGGAGAGATCGGATTGCCGTGGATCGCCCGCTATGCCTGGGCTCTACCCTGGCCGCTCGATCCGGCGCGGATGCAGAGCGGGGCGCAGCGGGTGATCGGGGTGCATGACTTCACCTCCTTTGCGGCGAGCGATCCGGACCGGTCCACGCGCGACAGGGAGAGTGAGGATCCGGAGCGAGCCGACACGGAGCGCACGATCTTTTCGTCGGAATGGCGGGAAGAAGACGGGTTCCTGATCTATCGCGTGCGTGGCGACGGGTTCCTGCAGCACATGGTGCGCAACCTGGTGGGGACGCTCGTGGATGTGGGACGCGGGCATATTGCGCCGGAAGATGTGACCCGCATTCTGGAGGCACGCTCGCGCAGTGCTGCCGGGGCAACGGCTCCGGCGCGGGGATTGTTCCTGGACAGGGTTGAGTACTAATCGCCGCGACTTCTCCGGAGCGCGCCTTGCCGGCCGCAGAGCCGCCGACTGCATGCGATCCGGATGCTACGCTGAAGATTCGCATGGCTTCTCCCGCACCAGCATCGGCTTCGATCGAGCGCCTGGCCTCCGACCGCCGCATCCATCAGGCGTTCCAGTGGCTGCACCTGCAGGAGCCGAGGATCCTGCAGTGGCAGGCGGAGATGGTGGGCATTCCGGCGCCGCCGTTCGGCGAGCGGCCGCGAGCGGAGTGGCTGTGCGAGCGGTTTCGCGAGCTGGGGCTTGCCGATCCGCAAATCGATGAGGCAGGCAACGCCATTGCCACGCTGCCGGGAGCGCAACTGCAGGCCGAGCAGGTACTGCTGTCAGCACATCTCGACACGGTCTTTCCGCGGGGCACGCCGATCGAGCCCGAGTTGCATGGATCGCGGCTCACCGCTCCCGGCGCCTGCGACAACGGCGCGGGCGTGGCAGCGATGCTGGCGATCGCGGCAGTGCTGCGGCAGATGAACCTGACATCGGAGTGCGCGATTGTTTTCGCCGGGAACGTCGGCGAAGAAGGAGAAGGCGATCTGCGCGGGGTGCGCCATTTGTATCGCAACCGCGGCGAGCACAGTGAGCGAATCCGGGCGCATCTGGTGCTGGACGGCGCAGGTCACGAGGCCGCGGTCACCCATGCGCTCGGCAGCCAGCGGTATCTGGTCACGGTCACCGGGCCAGGCGGGCATTCGTGGACCGATGCCGGGCGGCCGAATCCGATTGTGATTCTCAGCCGCGCGATCCAGCGGTTCTCCGCCGTAGCGCTGCCGGATATGCCCCGCACCGTGGTGAATGTGGGAACGATTGAGGGAGGGACCGCGATTAACGCGATTCCCGAGCGGGCAGCGGCACGCTTCGACCTGCGTTCTACCGACCCGGAGCAACTGATTCGCCTGGAGGTCGACCTGCACCGCGCGGTGGAAGACGCGGTGATAGACGCGAACCATGCTCCGCATGCAGAGGGAAGCAGCGTGCGGTTTGCGATCGAGAAGATCGGCGACCGTCCGGCGGGACAGTTGCCGGCCGACTCCGAGTTGATGACGCTGCTGGAGGCGGTGGATCGGCATCTGGCGATTCGCACCGAGCTGCGGCTGGCGTCGACCGACGCCAACCTGCCCCTGTCGCTGGGCGTGCCGGCGCTGAGCATCGGCGGAGGCGGCGAGGGCGGCGGCATTCACACGTACGGGGAGTGGTACGACGGGCGCGGGCGCGATCTGGGACTGCGGCGGATTCTGCTGCTGCTGCTGGCCGTAGCCGGCAGCCCGGAGGCGGGCAACTCGATTCCCTGATTGGCCACACTTCGTGCACACTGAAACGGCTACACTGCCAGCGTGACGATTCGCACGTTCGCTGCTTCTCTTGCCATGATGATGACCGCTTCCCTCGTCCATGCCGCGCCTGTTCCCTTCGCCGACGCGATCTACTGCCACGGCAACATCCTGACCGGCGTCGAGCTCGAGTCGGCGCAACCGGAGCGCGTCTCGGCAATGGCGCTCGCGCACGGGGAGATTCTGGCGACCGGAACCGACGCCGTGATCCTGGCGCAATACAAGGGCCCGGCGACGAAGGTGATCGATTTGCACGGCGCCTTCGTCATGCCAGGCTTCAACGACGCGCACGCGCACCTCGGCATGGGCGGCAGGATTCTGCTCTCCGTCGATTTACTGGGCTGCACATCGTTGACCGATATGCAGGCGCGGATTCGCGCCGCGGCAGAGAAGGCTGCGCCGGGGCAATGGGTGACCGGCGGGGGATGGGATCACACCCTGTGGGCGGATAAGAATTTGCCGACGCGGCAGGACATTGACGCCGCGGCCGGATCGCATCCGGCAATTTTCACACGCGTC
Source organism: Acidobacteriaceae bacterium (assembly GCA_049679565.1). GTDB lineage: Bacteria > Acidobacteriota > Terriglobia > Terriglobales > Acidobacteriaceae > Palsa-343. Next base: position 1,773 of record JBAUGH010000349.1, on the reverse strand, counting down.
GATGGGCACATCGCCGTGGCGGATTCGGCGGCGCTGGCGGCAGCCGGCATCACACGCGCCACCCAGGCGCCGGAAGGCGGAGCGATCGACCACGGCGCTGACCATGAGCCGACCGGCATTCTGCGGGAAACGGCGCAGTCGCTGGTGAAGGTGCCTCCGCCTTCGCCCGAGCAGCGGCGGCGCGGGCTGGAGATGGCGCTCGAAGACGCGGTTTCACATGGCGTAACGACGGTGCAGGACTTCTCCGACTGGGACGATTTTCTGGTCTTCGAGCAAATGGAGAAGGAGGGCAGGCTGCCGGCGCGCATTGCGGAGTGGATTCCTTTCGCGGAGCCGCTGGCGCTTGAAGAGCGGCAGCAGGTGCAGCATCCCAGGACCGATCGCATGCTGCACATCACCATGCTGAAGGGCTTCATGGACGGCTCGCTGGGCTCGCGCACCGCGGCCATGAATGCGCCGTATGCCGACGATCCCGGCAACTCGGGTATTCCACGATTCGAGCAGGCGCAATTGAATGCCATGGCGATTGAGCGGGCGAAAGCCGGTTTCCAGATGGGCTTTCACGCCATCGGCGACCGCGCTGTAGAGATGGCGCTGAACGCCTTTGCCGCGGCCGAAGAAGCCATGCAGCCCAGTCAGATTCCTCCCCAGGTGGTCGTTCCCATCGCCGGACAATCCTTCGTCTTTCCGTCGCACGACCTGCGCTACCGCATCGAGCACAGTCAGGTGGTCGAGCCCGGGGATTTCGCGCGCTATAAGCAGCTGGGCGTGATCGCGTCGATGCAACCGAATCATCTGCTCACGGACATGGCATGGGCGGAGCAGCGGCTGGGTCCGGAACGTTCGAAGTATGCCTACGCCTGGAAGTCGTTTCTCGATGCGGACGTGCCGCTGGCCTATGGAACCGACTATCCCGTGGAACCGATCACGCCGTTTCGCGGTGTGTATGCCTCAGTGACACGGATGAATGAGGCGGGCACGATGACGTTCCACCCGGAGCAGAAACTGACGATTTGGGAAACGCTGTATGCCTACACCCAGGGCTCGGCGTACGCGGAGTTTGCCGAGAGGTGGAAGGGCAAGCTGGCGCCCGGCTATGTGGCGGACTTTGTCGTGCTGGACCGCGACCTGACCAGCGTGGCTGCGCACGAGATTCCGGGGACGCAGGTTCTGGAGACGGTGGTGGGCGGGAAGACCGTGTACCAGCACCGCTGAAGAACGCGCCCAGGGCCCGGGAAATGCCTGTCCAGCCACGCCGCAGAGCCATCCGATGAAATTTGGGTGGGGTGCCGAAGCGGCCATTTACAATTGAAAAGACACTATTTTCAGGAGAATTCCCCGCAATGGCCACTGCCACCCTCGAACAAAAAGCCGCTGCCTATAAAGTCGCCGACCTGTCGCTGGCCGACTGGGGCCGCAAGGAAATTTCGATCGCCGAGCACGAGATGCCCGGCCTCATGGCCATCCGGCGCAAGTATGCCGCGGAGAAGCCGCTGAAGGGCGTGCGCGTTTCCGGCTCGCTGCACATGACGATCCAGACGGCGGTGCTGATCGAGACTCTGGCCGACCTGGGCGCGACGGTGCGCTGGGCAAGCTGCAACATCTTTTCCACCCAGGATCACGCCGCGGCGGCCATTGCGGCGGCCGGGACTCCGGTGTTCGCATGGAAGGGCGAGACGCTCGAGGAGTACTGGTGGTGCACGCTGCAGGCGCTCACCCACACCGACGGCAAGGGGCCGCAGCTCATCGTCGACGACGGCGGCGACGCCACGC
>JBAUGH010000348.1:0-5990 GCA_049679565.1 Acidobacteriaceae bacterium | reverse complement strand
CGCTGGAGCCCGTGGAAAAGGCCTCGGGCAGATCGACGAAGCCAAATTCCGCCGTCGCGAACAGGGTGATTTCTTCGGCGAAGCGACTGGCGTGGAGCGCGATCTGCGTCATGACCTGGAGGTATTCGAGGACGAAATCACGGTCGGAGGTCGCGTCCATGCTGTTGGCCGTCGGCGCGGTGAATTCGAGCTCGCGCGCGACGATGGTGCGGTCGAGGGCGAGCGTCGCGCCGGCGACCACTCCCGAGCCGAGTGGGCAGTAGTTCAGGCGCTCCACGCAGTCTTCAAGACGCGAGGCATCGCGGAGCAGCATCTGGACGTAAGCGAGGAGCCAATGCGCGATCAGCACCGGCTCGGCGCGCTGCAGATGCGTGTAGGCAGGCATGACCGCGTCACCCGCGGCTTTGGCCTGCGTCAGGAGTTGCTGCGCCCATGCGGCGAGATGCGCCAGCAGCACCTGCGCCCGGAAGCGTATGAAGAGTCGCAGGTCAGTGGCGATCTGCTCGTTGCGGCTTCGGCCGGTGTGGAGCTTGAGGCCCAGGTCGCCGATAGCATCGGTGAGGCGCAACTCGACGAAGTGGTGGATATCTTCGGCGTCCGTGCCCATGGGCTCCGGTTGGCGCCCCTGCGAGATGGAATCGGGCTGCTGAATGAACCGCGCGGCGATGCTGTCGAGACCGATGGCGATGGTTGTCTGCTCGGTCTCGGTGAGTACTTCGGCGGCGCGCAGAGCCAGAGCATGCGCTTTGCTGGCAGTGATCTCCTCGGCGAGCAGCTGCCGGTCAAAGCGGATGGACCGCTGCCACTGATCGAAGAGAGGATCCGGCGCCGCGCGAAAGCGGCCCGCCCACATTTTGGCGGCCTGCGTTTTGGCGGGAGGCTCGCTCATAACGCCTCCTCGCTTTTCCCCGTCGCGCTGTTCAGTAGCGGCATCTCTGAGCCCTGGCTCAGTCGGATCAGCCCGCTCTCGGCATAGCTCATCAGCTTGGCGCGGGTGTCGGTGATGTCGAGATTGCGCATCGTGAGCTGACCGATCCGATCACGCGGGGAAAACGCCGACTCGGTCTTCTCCATGCTCAGCCGCTCCGGCTGGAACGTCAGATTCGGCGACTCCGTATTCAGGATCGAGTAGTCGTTGCCCCGGCGCAGCTCCAGAGTAACCTCGCCGGTGATCGGGCTCGCGACCCAGCGCTGCGCGGATTCGCGCAGCATAATTGCCTGGGAATCGAACCAGCGTCCCTGGTAGAGCAGGCGGCCGAGCTTGCGGCCGTTCTCGCGGTACTGCTCGATGGTGTCCTCATTGTGAATGCCGGTGATCAGGCGCTCATACGCGATAAACAACAGCGCCATGCCAGGCGCCTCATAGATGCCTCGGCTCTTGGCCTCGATGATGCGATTTTCGATCTGGTCGCTCATCCCAAGCCCATGCCGGCCCCCGATGCGGTTGGCTTCCAGCAGCAGATCCACCGGGTCGGCGAACTCCCGGCCGTTGAGCGCGGCGGGAAAGCCCTGTTCGAACCGGACCGTGACGTCTTCGCGCCGGACATCGACGTCGTCGCGCCAGAAGGCGGTTCCCATGATCGGAGCGACAATCCGGATGCTGCTCGAGAGCAGCTCCAGATCCTTGGCCTCGTGGGTCGCGCCGAGAAGGTTGGAGTCGGTCGAGTAGGCCTTCTCCGCGGACATTTTGTAGGCGAAGCCGGACCGCTGCATGAAGGCCGACATTTCGGCGCGTCCGCCCAGCTCGTCGATGAATGCCGGATCGAGCCAGGGTTTGTAGACCTTCAGGTTGGGATTGACGAGCAAACCGTAGCGATAGAAGCGCTCGATGTCATTGCCCTTGAACGTCGAGCCGTCGCCCCAGATATTGACGCCGTCCTCTTTCATCGCGGTGACCAGCATCGTGCCGGTGACGGCGCGCCCGATAGGTGTCGTGTTGAAGTAGGTGATCCCCGCGGTCGAGATGTGAAACGCACCCGACTGCAGGGCGGCGATGCCTTCACGAACGAGAGGTCCGCGGCAATCGATCAAACGTGCATTCTCCGCGCCGTATTCCAGCGCTTTGCGTGGAATGGCGTCGTAGTCGGTTTCGTCCGGTTGCCCGAGGTTGGCGGTGTAGGCATAGGGCAACGCGCCCTTCTGCTTCATCCAGTGAAGCGCCGCGCTGGTATCGAGCCCTCCGGAAAAAGCGATGCCTACCTTTTCGCCAACCGGCAAATTTTCAAGAATCACAGACATTGCGTGCAAAACCTCGGGCTGATTGAGAGTCCGTTATCAGGAGAAACGTGCAACCGGGATATCACGAGTTTTTGCGGTTGCCGGGATGAATTTCGCCTTTGCCCACCAGCATCAGCAGCAGCGCCTTCTGCGCGTGCATCCGATTCTCTGCCTGGTCGAACACCACCGACTGCGGCCCGTCCAGCACCGCGTCCGTCACCTCGGCGTTGCGATGCGCCGGCAGGCAATGCATAAACACCCCCGTCGGAGCAGCCAGCGCCATCAGCCCTTCATTCACCTGATACGGCTTGAAGATCGGCGCTCGCTTCGTCGCTTCGTGCTCGAAGCCCATGCTGGTGCAAACGTCGGTATAGATGGCGTCGGCGCCCTTCACCGCGGCCACCGGATCGTTCACCAGCGCGATGTCCGACCCCGTCACGTTGGCAATCGCCCGCGCCTGCGCCACGATGTCCGCCTTGGGCGCGTAGTTCTTCGGCGTCCCCACCGTGCAGTGCGCGCCCAGCAGCGCGGCCGTCAGCATCAGCGAGTGGCACACGTTGTTCCCGTCGCCCACATAGGTGAAGTGAAATCCGCGCAGGTTCCCGAAACGCTCCTCCAGCGTCATGAAGTCCGCAATCGCCTGGCACGGATGTTCCAGGTCGCTCAGCGCGTTGATCACCGGTACCGTCGCGTACTGCGCCATTTCCGTGATCGTCTCGTGGGCATACGTCCGCAGTACGATCGCCTGCACCCAGCGCTCCACGTTGCGCGCAATATCGGCCAGCGACTCGCGCTCGCCCAGCGGCGACTGCGTCTGATCCACAAACAGCGCCGACCCGCCCAGCGTGTTCATCGCCGTCTGAAACGTCAGGCGTGTCCGCAGCGACGCCTTCTCAAAGAACATCACCATCTGCTTCGCGTCCAGCGCCCAGCGGTAATCGCGCGGGTTCGCTTTCACGTCGTGCGCCAGCGCCAGGATGGCGGCCAGCTCCGCGCTCGTAAGGTCGGCAACCGAGCAAAGGTCGCGCCCAGCCAGTGCAGCTTCCGGCGAGACCGATTCGAGGTCCTGCAATTCAGCGGGTTTCGTGGCCAACGTTCTTTCCTCCTGGGGATGGGCTCGATCCGGCGGCTGCCGGCTGCTGCGATAAAATCGCGTCGAGTGCGGCAATCGCCTCGTCCACGTGCTCTTTCTGCAAAATGTACGGCGGCAGGAAACGCAAGACCGTTTCGCTCGTCCGGTTGATTAAGATCTTCCGCTCCATCATCTCTGTCAGCGCCTGTTTCGCGAGTTCCGCCGACTCCAGCTCTATCGCCAGCATCAGCCCGCGACCGCGCACCGCCGTCACCGCCGCATAGCGCTGGGCCAGTTCCGCCAGCTTCTCCTGAAAATACGTGCCGACGACGGTGACATGCTCCAGCAGGTGCTCGCGTTCGATGGTGTCGAACACCGCCAGAGCCACCGCGCAGGCCAGTGGACCCCCGCCGAAGGTTGTCCCATGCATTCCTGCGTGGATCGCCCGCGCCGCTTCCTCCGTGCACAGCATTGCCCCCAGCGGAATCCCCCCGGCCAGCGGCTTGGCCAGTGTCGTCACGTCCGGCTGGATACCATAGTGCTGGTACGCGCACCACTTGCCCGTGCGCCCCATGCCCGCCTGGATCTCGTCCGCAATCAGCAGCGCGCCCGTCGAGCGCGTCAGATCCCGTGCGGCCTGCAAAAATTCCGGCGAAAGCTCGCAGATCCCCCCCTCGCCCTGGATCGCCTCGACCAGAATGGCGCAGACGTTCGTGGAAAATTTCGCCTTCAGGTCCTCAACGTCGTTGAAGCGCACAAACTCCACGCCCGGCATCACCGGATCGAACGGCTCGCGGTACTTCTCCTTCCAGGTCGCAGCGACGGCCCCGAACGTCCGCCCATGGAAGCTGTTCTCCAGTGCCAGAAATTTCGTACCGAGCGCCACGCCTTCGCTCCGCTTCAGCTTCGCGTACGCTCGCGCCAGCTTCAGTGCCGCCTCGTTGGCCTCCGCGCCGCTGTTGGAGAAGAACGCGCGATCCATCCCCGTCGCTTCGGTCAGCCGCAGCGCCAGCGCCGCCTGGCCTTCGTGGTAATAAAGGTTGGAAGTGTGGATCAGCTTCCGGCTCTGTTCAGCAATCGCCTTCTCAATCGCCGGATGCGCATACCCCAGCGCATTCACTCCGATCCCGCTCAGCAGGTCGAGATACCACTCGCCGCGTTCGTCGATCAGGTGCACGCCCTCGCCCCGCACAAACAGCAGGGGATAGCGATCGTATGTGCCCAGCAGCAACTTCGCCTCCGCCGCTTTGATTTCTTCCAGTGTCATCTGCACCTCTCAGTGTTCTTTCTGTACGCGGCACATTGCATTCATGCCACCATCACTTCCGTGCCATGAGTCACCCGGCTGCTGCATAAATCCGGCAACAGAGCCGCAACTGCCGCCGGCAGAATGCGCACCCGCTGTACCCCGTTCAGCAGCGCCTCACGGCACGCGCTCAGCTTGGGCAGCATGCCGCCGCTGATGATTTCCTCGCGGGTCAGCTCCGCAATCTGGTCGATTGAAAGCCACCGCATCACGCTTCCGTCGGCGCCCAACACTCCCGGCACGTCGGTCAGAAACACCAGCGCGTCCGCCTTGCACGCGCTGGCGCACGCAGCGGCCATCTCGTCCGCGTTGATGTTGTAATACTCGCCGTCGAACCCCAGCGCGATCGACGAGATCACCGGCACTGCGCCCATGTTCCAGATCGCCTCCAGCCACCGCGGGTCGGCCGACACAATCTCGCCCACAAATCCCAGGTCCGGAGCCGTCCGCTTCTTCCGCGCCCGAAATACCAGCCCGTCCCCGCCGGACAAGCCGACGGCCGGCTGCCCATGTCCGCCCAGCGCGGCCACCAGCGCCTTGTTCACGCCGCCGCCCAGTACCATCAGCGCCGTGTCGCGCGTCTCCGCGTCCGTGATCCGCAGTCCCGAGACAAACTCGCTCTGTTTGCCCAGCTGCTTCAGCGTGCGCGTCAGCTGCAGCCCGCCGCCGTGCACCACCGCCACCTGGTTGCCGTCCTTCACCAGTTCAGCAATCGCTTTGGCGCACTCGTGCAGCAGCTCAGGGTTCTCCAGCGTCGCGCCGCCCAGCTTCACCACGTATCTCATTGCAGCCCTTCCGCTTCGTTCCATCCGCACATCAGGTTCAGGTTCTGCACCGCCTGTCCGGCAGCGCCTTTCAGCAGATTGTCCAGGCAGGAGACGACCACGCATCGTCGTCCGTCCGGAGCCAGCTGGAATCCTATGTCGCAATAATTCGTATGCACCGAGTACTGAATCTGCGGCAGCTGGCCGGCAGGGAAGACTCGCACCATCGGGCTCTTCGCATAAAAGCGCCGATATACCGCCTCCACTTCACTCGCTTCCCGCCGCTCCTTGAACCACAAGTAAATCGTCGACAGAATCCCCCGCGGAATCGGCAGCAGATGCGGCGTGAACACAATCTCCTCCGCCTCCAGCTTTAACTGCTCCAGCAGCTCGCCCGTGTGCCGGTGCGAGAACAAACCGTAGGCCGACAAATTATCCGCCGCGTGCATGAAGTGCGTCTTCGCCGTCGGCGCCTTGCCCGCCCCGGACACGCCCGACTTGGCATCCGCCACGATCCCGCGCTCCCGATCCACCCACCCCGCCTCGACCAGCGGCTTCAGCGCCAGAATGATCGACGTCGCATAGCAACCCGGATTCGCCACCAGCTCCGCCTCGCGAATCTCGGTCCGAT
>JBAUGH010000347.1:0-1913 GCA_049679565.1 Acidobacteriaceae bacterium | reverse complement strand
GCCGGGGATGAGGCAGCGGGGGCGCGTCCGGGCGCCGGGGCGGCGGCGGCGCGGTGGGTTCCGGACTCAGGCGCGACGGACTGGGCGAGAAGAACGGCAGAAGACAAAAGCAGCGAGGCAGACAGGGAGCAGCGCAGGAGCATGAGGCCCTCCGTATGTGTTTACGACGGATGCTGGGGAGATAGACGCAGAAGTGGGGGAAAGGGTTCCTGGGCTACCCGCCAGCGGGCTTGCCGCCGGCGTTCAGGGTACAGCATGCAGAGCCAGGGGCCGATCGCAGAGTGCAGGCGCTGGAGCCGGACGTTTGTGATGGCGGTCACGGTGCGGGTCGAGCCCATGCGCGCATGGTGGTGGAACACGACAGGCGCGGGGTGGTGAGCCGCGATCTGTTCCATGAGGAATTCCGATGCTGCGTGAACGATTGTTCCCTGGATTGCCGGCGGCCGGCAGCGAGCGGACGAGGGCTTCGCATCGGCGCTGGCAGTGGATTTTTCCGGTGCTGATTGTGGTGGGCTTAATTCTGGTGCTGGCCTCGCTGCTCTTCCTGATCGGCGGCCAGGGCGGCGGCGCTTTTCCCGCCGCGTAGGTTCGGCGGTGCAGGACTCCGTGCACAGCGAACGGGAACGCCCTGATCGGCTCCCAATTCCCGGCTAAAGATACTCGTTCATCATCCTTGCCCACGTCGGCCAGTCGTGGGCGTTCCACGCGTCCCAGATGTAGAGATGGTGAGGGATGGATTTTTCTCCCATGATCCGCGCGAGGTTCTGGTTCTGGGCGAGGCAGTGGTCGTCCCATCCGGTGGCAAGGATGTAGCGATTGCGGCGGTAGAGGTCGAAATACCACGGGTCCGCGAGGTTCGCGAGATAGTGGGGCGGCAGGTTGAAGTAGACGTCCTGGTCGTAATAGCCACCGAGAAAACTGCTCAGGTCGAAGGCTCCGCTCATGGAGAGAAATCCGGTGAAGCGGTCGGGGTGGCGGAGCGCGATGTTGACGGCGTGGTAGCCGCCGAAGCTGCATCCCAGGGAGATGAGCAGCGGGTTGGCGTTTTTCGAGCGCAGGAGCGGGAGCACTTCGTCCAGGATGTAGTTCTCGTACTGGACGTGGCGGGCGATGCGCCAGCGGGGCGGGACGTTGCGGTTGTACCAGCTTTCGGCGTCGACCGAGTCGATGCACCAGAGCTGGATCTGTCCGGCATCGATCTTGTGAGCGACAGCGGCGATGAGGCCGCGATCTTCGAACTCATAAAACCGGCCCTGGGACGAGGGGAAGACGACGACCGGCAGGCCGGCGTGGCCGAAAACCAGGAGTTCCATCTCGCGGCCGAGGCGCTCGGAATGACCTTTGTGATATTCGCGGTTCATCGTTGGTTGGCGGGAAACGTTACGGTATCGTAAAGCGTACGACGCGCGAGAAGCCAGCGGGGAATGGAGCAGGAACGGAATTTGGCGAGTCCGATCGAGGTGCGGGGAGGCGATTGCGCGGCAGAGCCGGAGCCGCGGGAGCCGCCTCATCCCCGGGTGCGCCTGCATGAGGGGTTCGCGAGCCGGGTGCTGGGGAGCGAGCGGACGATCAGCGTGTATGTGCCGCCGGGATATGACGAGGATCGGCGCGCGTATCCGCTGCTGGTGATGCAGGACGGGCAGAACCTGTTCGATCCGGCAACGTCGTTCATTCGCGGCAGGACGTGGAGGATGGCCGAGCACGCGGACGCGGCGATTGAAGCCGGCGAAGTGGAGCCGCTGGTGATTGCCGGCGTAGCGAACGCCGGCGAGCGGCGGATGGCTGAGTACACGCCGGTGCGCGACTGGAAGCTGGGCGGCGGCGACGCGGCCCGGTACGCCGACATGATCGTCGACGAGCTGCTGCCGTTTCTGCACGCGGAGTACCGGCTGCTTCCCGGCAGGGCGCACACC
>JBAUGH010000346.1:0-6174 GCA_049679565.1 Acidobacteriaceae bacterium | reverse complement strand
GGCATTTCCTGCGTGGCAGCCCTTATGGCATCCGCTTTATGACCGGCCTCACCCGGCCGAAAAATCCCATCCTCGGCATGGATCTTGCGGGCCGCGTCGAAGCCGTCGGCAGCAGCGTCACGGGTTTCCTCCCCGGCGATGAGGTCTTCGGCATGGCCCAGGGCGCGTTTGCGGAGTTCGCCGCCACCGCCAACGTCGTTCTCAAGCCGAAGACCGTTACCTTCGAGATGGCCGCGGCGGTTCCCATCGCCGCCTTCACCGCGCTCCAGGCCCTGCGCGACAAGGCCAAGGTCCAGCCCCGGCAGAAGGTTCTGGTGAACGGAGCGGCCGGAGGCGTCGGCACCTTTGCGGTACAAATTGCCAAAGTCCTCGGCGCCGAAGTGACCGGCGTCTGCAGCACCCGCAACCTCGATCTGGTGCGCTCCATCGGCGCCGACCGGGTCATCGATTACACCCGGCAGGACTTCACCCGCGGCCCCGAGAGCTACGATGTGTTGCTCGACTGCATCGGCAATCACTCGCTCCGCGCATCGCTGCATGCTCTTGAGCCGCGCGGCATCTACGTCATGATCGGAGCGCCCAGCGGGCGATGGATCGCTCCCGTCGATCGCTCCCTCCGGATGCAGGTCTTATCGCCGTTCGTGCGCCCCAGGCTGCTTGGCGTTCTCGCCCGCTGGAGCGCGGCCGACCTCACCTGGCTCGCCGGCCACATCGCTACCGCAAGAATCAAGCCGGTCCTCGACCGCAGCTGGCCGCTTGCTGAAGTGCCCGAAGCCATCCGCTACCTCGAGCAGGGCCACGCCCGCGGCAAAGTCATCGTCACGGTGGGCTGACTCAGGGACCGCGGCGGTTAGCGCCGCAGCTTCGCCTGCAGTTGCTCCTGAACCTCGGGCCATTCCGCCGCCGTGATCGAATACCGCGCCGAATTCCGCGGGATGAAATCCGACGCCATGCGATGGGCGCGCAGAATCCCCTCGAACCGCCCTCCGATCCGCTCGATCGCTGCCCGGCTGCGGGCATTCCGCTCATCGGTATGCAGACACACCCGGTGCACGTGCCACACCTCGAAAGCGTGCCGCAGCATCATCAGCTTGGCTTCGGTGTTTGCGGCTGTGCGGATCGCGTCCGGCCGCAGCCATGTATAGCCGATCTCGCATACGTCCGGCGTCTCACGGCCGTGCCCCGCATGGCCCACCGGCCACGGCCACCACTCTATGTCGAAGAACCGCGTCGCCCCGATCACCTCGTCCGAGCCCGCGCGCAGCGTCACAAATGGAACCGTTGCATCGGTCTCTTGCCCGCGGAGCGCGGTTTCCACGTACGAGCGCATCCCCGCATCATCCTGCGGCACCGTCGTCCGCCGATACAATTCAGGGTCCACGACTGCCGCCGCAACCAGCGCGGGAACATGCCGCAGTTCGAGCGGCTCCAGCCGCACACTGCGGCCCTTGAGGACAAAGGGCTCCAGTCTCATGCTTTCTATCGTGCCACGAGGGAGGCGGAGAAAGTGATGCGGCTCCCTCACGGAGCTGAGCGATCAGAGCGCAGAGGATGCGCGGAGCGTCTTGCTAAGCCTGCCATGAGCCAGCCGAAGCGGGAGCAGGGCAGGCCAGCAGCTACGCCTGCGACATCTCGCCGATCGCCTTCACCAGCAGATCCAGGTCCTCGCGCCGCGTGTAGACATGCGGCGTTACCCGCACGCAGCTGATGTTCTCCCACACGATGCCCACGGTGTGAATCTTGTACTTGTCGAAGAGCGCGCCGGAAATCTGTCCTGGGGTCATGCCGTCGATGCTGAATCCGCAGATCGCGCAGGAATAGCGCAGGTCGAGCGAGGTGTGCAGCTTCACCTTCGGCATGGGCTGGACCTGTTGCGCCCAATAGTTCTTCAGGTAGCCGATCCGCTGCATCTTCCGCTGGCTGCCGATGCCCTCGTGAAAGTTGATCGCTTCGCCGATGCCCTGTTCCAGGGGAAAGCTGCGCGTCCCCAGGTCCTCGAATTTGCGGATATTGGCCGACTGCGGCTCCGAGGCGCAGGTGAGCGGCCACACCTTCGCGATGTGATCTTCGCGAATCCACATCATGCCGGTTCCAATGGGCGCGGAGAGGAACTTGTGCAGGCTGGTCCCGAAGTAATCGCAGTGCAGGTCGGGAATCTTAAAATCCAGCAGCCCGAAGGAGTGCGCACCGTCGGCAATCACTTCGATCCCGTGGGCGTGGGCCATGTCGGAAATCTTCGCCACCGGCATGGTCTGGCCGACCCAGTTCACCATGTGGGTCACGTGGATCAACTTCGTCTTCGGCGTGATGGCCGCCTCGTAGGCCTTCACGATGACGTCGTCGTCCTCGATGGGGAAATCGAAGCTGATCTGCTTGTAGACGATCCCGTCGCGCAGGGCTCTCTGGCGGTAGGCTTCGATCATGTGGGGATAATCCTGCTTCGTCCCAATGACTTCATCGCCGGCCTGGAGCGGGATGCCGTAGATCAGGGTGTTGAGCGCTTCGGTTGAGTTGCGGTCGATGGCAATCTCGCCCGGTTTGGCGCCGGCGAGCGCGGCCAGCTTGGCCCGCAGCGGCTCGCGGCCCTGGTCGAGGATGACCCACATGTAGTAGGACGGGCCTTCATTCGTCAGCTCGTTGTAGCGGGCCACCGCTTCCTGCACCACGATCGGCGCCGGCGACACGCCCCCGTTGTTGAGGTTAATCAGGTCGGGATTCACCGAGTAGGCTCGCTGGATGGTGCTCCAGTAATCCTCGTTCTGCGCCACTTCGGCCGGCGCCAGATCCCGCACGGCATGCGCGGCGCCGTCGAAATCGGCGGCATGCGCCTGGCGGAAAAGGCTGTTAACGGAAAAAGCACCCGCGAGCGTGGCGGTCCGCTTGAGGAAGGTGCGGCGGTCGGTGGGATTCATAGCCAGCTATTCTGCGGTCAATCAGGGCAGGGAAGCAACCCGAAAATCGTTTTCGCCGGCCGGCTGCCGTCTTTTCCGGCATTGCCGGCAAAGATTCGCGCGGTGCGATCCATCACATGCGAGCGTCCGCGCCCCCTCGTTATAATGGGAGCTGTCGAAAGAACGTAAAGGTCTTTCCCCAATTCATCGATTCTGAAGGGAACACCGCCACATGGCGACCACCAACGCCGGTGCGCAATCAACGCACAGCGCGCCAGCAGCAGAAAGCTCAGCCCCTCCCAAGCCGGTTATCAACGATTTCAGCATCCAGGTAGCCACCGTCAACGGTTCCGGCTCCCAGTCCGCCAACAGCGTGCTGCTGCGCAGCATTTTTGCCATGGGCGTGCCGGTGAGCGGCAAGAACCTTTTCCCTTCGAACATCGCGGGCCTGCCCACGTGGTACACCATCCGCGCCAGCAAGCAGGGATACGTTGCCCGCAAAAAAGACATCGACATCCTGATCGCGATGAATGCCGAGACCGCGCGCGAGGACATGCTCTCGCTGCGCCCGGGCTCGGTGGCCATCTACGAGGAGTCGGCGAACCTGAAGCAATACCGCGACGACGTGGTCTGCTACCCGGTGCCGTTCGACAAGATCACGGCCGCCGTTTGTCCTGAAGCCAAGCTGCGCAAGCTGGTCAGGAACATGGTGTATGTCGGAGTGGCCGCGCAACTGCTGTCCATGGACATGGCGGTGGTCGAGAAGACGGTGCGCAAGCAGTTCGCAAAGAAGCAAAAGGCCGCCGACCTCAACTGGGGCGCGGTCGAAGCCGGGTTCAACTACGCGGCGCAGACCTTCACCGGGCAGAGCCCCTTTGTCCTCGAGCGCATGCATGCGACCGAGGGCAAGATCATCATCGACGGCAACGCGGCCTGCGCGCTGGGCGCGATGTTTGCCGGCGTCACGGTCGTCACCTGGTATCCCATCACGCCGTCGTCGTCGGTGGTCGAGCAGCTGATCGACTTCCTGAAGAAGTACCGGATCGAAGCGGACGGCAAGGCCAATTTTGCCGTGGTCCAGGCCGAAGACGAGCTGGCCGCCATCGGCATGGTGCTCGGCGCAGGCTGGGCGGGCGCCCGCTCCATGACGGCCACTTCCGGCCCGGGCATCTCGCTGATGGCCGAATTTGCCGGGCTGGGTTATTTCTCCGAGCTGCCGGGCGTCATCTTCGACATCCAGCGCGTCGGCCCCTCGACCGGGCTGCCGACCCGGACCGCGCAGGCCGATTTGCTCTCGATCGCGCTCCTCTCACACGGCGATACCAAGCACGTGATGTTGCTGCCCGGCAGCGTGAAGGAATGCTTCGAGTTCGGAGGCGCGGCCTTCGATCTCGCGGAGCAGCTGCAGACGCCGGTGTTCGTGCTCTCCGACCTCGATCTGGGCATGAACAACTGGATGGCCGATCCGTTCGAGTACCCGGAGAAGCCGATCAACCGGGGCAAGATCGTCACCGCCGAGCAGCTGAAGGCCGGCTTCGACTTTGCCCGCTACAAGGACGTCGACGGGGACGCCATTCCGTACCGCACGCTCCCGGGCACCGACCATCCCAAAGCCTCGTACTTCACGCGCGGCTCTGGGCACAACGAGCGCGCTCTTTACTCCGAGCGGCCGGAGGACTACCAGAACCTGATGGAGCGGCTGGCGCGGAAGTTCGAAACCGCGCGCAGCCTGGTTCCGGCGCCGGTCGTGGTCCAGACGGGCAAGTCGAAAGTGGGCATTATCGCCTTCGGCACCTCCGACTTTGCGGTGGGCGAAAGCCGCGACCAACTCAAGAAGGAATACGGCCTCGAAGCGGACTACCTCCGCCTGCGCGCCTATCCCTTCAACAAAGACGTCCGCGACTTTGTGGCCTCGCACGAGCGCGTCTACGTCGTCGAGCAGAACCGCGACGCGCAGATGCTGAGCCTGCTGAAGCTGGATCTGCCCGCCGCCGAAACCACGAAGCTGCGCAGCGTCCGCCACTTTAACGGACTGCCGATCGACGCGCGCTCGGTGACCGACGAAATCGTTCTCCAGGAAGGAATCTGATGGCTGCGACAGCGACTCCCACCCCCAAGACCAACCGCATCGGCCTGCCCGTCCTCGAGTACCGGGGCAGCAAGACCACGCTGTGCGCCGGGTGCGGCCACAACGCCATCTCGGAGCGCATTATCGACGCCATGTACGAGATGGGCGTGCAGCCGGAGCGGGTGATGAAGCTGTCCGGCATCGGCTGCTCGTCGAAGAGCCCGGCCTACTTCATGGCCCGCTCGCACAGCTTCAACAGCGTGCACGGGCGCATGCCCTCGGTGGCGACCGGCGCGCTGCTGGCCAACAAGACCATGATGGGCATCGGCGTTTCCGGCGACGGCGACACCGCCTCCATCGGCGTCGGCCAGTTCGTGCATCTGATGCGCCGCAATCTCCCGATGATCTACATCATCGAGGACAACGGGGTGTACGGCCTGACCAAGGGCCAGTTCTCGGCGACCGCCGACATCGGCTCGAAGCTGAAGACCGGCGTGGTCAACGATCTGCCGGCCATCGACACCTGCTCGCTGGCGATCCAGCTGGGCGCCACTTTCGTCGGCCGGTCATTTTCCGGCGACAAGAAGCAACTGCTCACCATGCTCAAGGCGGCCATCGCCCACAAGGGCACGGTGATGCTCGACGTGATCTCGCCGTGCGTGACCTTCAACGACCATGAAGGATCCACGCGCAGTTACAAATACATGCAGGACCACGAGGAGCCGATCGGCGAAGTCGGCTTCGTCCCCTCCTTCGAGGAGATCGACGTGGAGTACGACGCGGGGTCGAGCTTCGACGTGACCATGCACGACGGCTCGCACCTGCGCCTGACCAAACTGCCGGAGAACTACGATCCCTCGGACCGCGCCGTGGCCGTCAAGACCCTGATGGACGCGCACGCGAAGGGCGAAATCCTGACCGGGGTGTTCTACATCGACACCCAGAAGCCGACGTTCACCGACCTGCTGAACCTGGTCGATGAGCCGCTGGCGACGCTGCCGCAGGAGCGCACCCGGCCGCCGAAGCAGGTTCTCGACGACGTGATGGCACGCCTGAAGTAGGACTGGCCGTCCAGGCGGGCGCGCTTCGGTGCTGGCCGCACGGGCGGACGCGCTTCGCGCCAGGACCGGCGCCGCACCCTTCTCCGGCCTCCGCCGGCTCGGGGCAGGCTCTGCGGACGCGCTTCGGGACTGGCCGTCCAGGCGGGCGCGCTTC